>CAINUH010000060.1 GCA_903853735.1 uncultured Desulfomonile sp.
AGGTCGTCACAAAGACTGTCAGTTACATTGATAACCTGCAATGTAACCTTTGTGGTTATATCATTTTGAAGAAAAGATCTGAGAATAGTTTCCCGCTTTCGTATAAAATG
The DNA here is from genome assembly GCA_903853735.1 of uncultured Desulfomonile sp. The sequence goes on from CAINUH010000060.1 coordinate 111, forward strand.
ATGCGAGCCCAGATGGTGAAACATATTCATGAATTCCACGGTGATCATATGGTGGAAAATTCTGAAATGACTGCGTTTTTGGCTTAGCTCGGACTAATTTGTTCAAGGCATTGCGCCAGTCACGAAGCGATTGGTCAAAATGGATTTGCCTGGTTCCTTAGTTTGCGGAGTTCGTTTTTAAATTCCCGGACATCGACACCAACCATCTCGCACATTGTTCCCATCAAGCTGTTATTGGTGGCCAGGGACGTTGCCCGTACTTCGTCTGGGTCCAAGCCGACCCTTCGAAAATAACCGTCAAGGTCAAACTGAGGTTGCTCCAACTTTTTCTTTGAATGGATTTTAGTTTCTACGACTTTAACTCTGTTTTCCAAATTCACGTTTGTCTCCTTTTATACCGGCAAGTTCTTCTAAAGCAGCGATGCGGTCTTCCAGCACACCAACCTCCAAAGTCTTTAATGCCACCATGGCTAAGTAGGCAAGTGTCCGGCTGCGTGACATGCTGTTCTCCATAGCCAATGTATCGATGACGGCCACTTCGATGATTCGTCTGATACCCGCCACTGAGGTCAGGCACTCGAACTGATAGGCACTTGATACCGTGGACTCCCGCTTACGCCTCAGCCCTCCAAGACGCCGGGCTTCCTGGACTTCCTTAATCCGGTCCGGAGTGTGCATGAAACAGTATTCCCCGCCATGCAGCGGCGGTGATTGGCAGTATTCCCCGTTAGATTTTCGATAGGCACATTGCCTTGAAATAACCATTAGTAACCTCTGCTTACAGGGGGTAAGCTTACCCAAAACCCCATGTAACGAGGCAAGCCCCCGGTGAAGGGAGCTTGCAAGGGCGTTATTCGATTGTCGGAGCTGGTTAGCTGGACTGGTGCCCGGCAGGGCAGGTCTTGGGGGTTATGCCGATGTCCTGCAAGAAGCTCTCGCCGCATTCCTTGCAGTACCAGCGTGTGCTTCCGGAGGGAACTCCCTTCTGGTTTGGCAGTCGGTAGATTATCTTGGATTTCTTTTCTGCAGTGGCAGTTTCCTCCGCAACCGTGGCAGTCGCTTCCGGCTCTGTTTCCGCAGGTTCCGGGGTGGCTGGTTCCTCGGCAGGCTGTGCATTTTCCGCAACCGTCTCCGCAGGGGCTTCGGGCTGGGATTCGGTTGTCGGTTCGGCTGCCGCTGTCTGAGCTGTCTCCATGCTCCAGAAGGCCCAGCCGTCGCAGGCATGGTTGGTGATGGCCATTCCCGCTCCCGAAGGGCTCTTGAATTCTCTGCCGTCCTGTAAGCGGTAGAGCAGCTTCCCGTTTTCCCCCTCGATGACCTCCGCTGTGTAGGTCTGCTTGTGGTACTTCCCGATGAGTTTCATTCCTGGGGTCAGGTTCCTGTTTTCGATTGGCATCTTGTGCCTCCTTTTTATTCGTTAACACATCAATCACTCTAAAAAGAAGCGAAGTCAACGGGTTATGGGGATTATTTCTTAAGAAATATTTTGTGCCTGCGACACCATCTGGCAATAGTGTTTGTTCGAAGATAGGGAATATTATCATTTGTCTGCCTCCCTGGTGGCCTTTTCTCCTGTGAAGGCCTCCCAGCGCATCCGGGCGATGTCCACGTAAAGCGGATCCAGTTCCATTCCGTAACAGGTTCTGCCCGTTCTCTCGCAGGATATCAGCGTTGTTCCCGAACCCAGAAAGAGATCCAGCACCACATCACCGGACTGGCTGCTGTTCTCAATCGCTCTATCTACCAGGGCTAATGGTTTCATGGTCGGATGCAGAGGACTAGAAGTAGGCTTCTCTATCTTCCAGACGTCGCCCTGGTCCCGGCTGCCACACCAGTGATGCTTGGCGCCTTCCCTCCAGCCGTACAACATCGGTTCGTATTGCCGCTGGTAGTCGGACCTTCCCATGGTGAAAGTGTTCTTGGCCCAGATGATGAAGGTCGACCAGTGGCCTCCTGCCGAAACAAATGCTTTTTGCAACGTATGGAGTTCCGAAGACGACATACAGATATAGACAGCCCCATCGGTAAACTCCAGCAGGTTTCGACAAGCTTTCTCCAGGAAAGGCTCGAAGGCGTCGCCCAGGTTGTCATTAACTATGGAGCGGTTGCCGGTCTTTGGCGCTCCGCCGTGATTGCCGTAATCGACGTTGTAAGGAGGGTCGGTGAAGGTCATGGCTGCTTTGGTTGTTCCCATGAGCCGCTGTACGGCCTCACGGTCGGTGGCATCACCGCAGCCGAGTCGGTGTTCGCCTAAACGCCAGACCTCGCCTGGGTTTGCCACTGGGGAACTCTGTGCCTCCTTCAGGGCTTCATCCAGGTCGAACGTTTCCATGCGCTCTCGCCTCTCCCTGGCATCGAGACTTTTCAATAACTTCTTTAGTTCGTCATCTTCGAAGCCGGATAAGGACAGGTCGATATCCGGTACGTCTTTCAAGTCTCCCAATAGCCGGGCCAGGAGTTCTTGATCGAAAGAGCCGGATATCTTGTTTAAACCTATATTGAGAAGCCGTGCCTGTTCGAGGGAAAGGTCGACGAAGACCACCGGCACGGTCTTGTAGCCAAGACGCCTCGCAGCCAGCAGCCTCTGGTGGCCGCCGATGACGGTCTTGTCTTCTTTCCTGGCAATGATGGGGTCAACAAGCCCGAACTGATTAATGCTGCGAGTAAGGGTTTCCAGTTCTTTGTCACTGATGCGCCTGGGATTAGCCGGATCCGGTCTAAGGTCGTCGATATCCACTTGTTCGATTTGAATTTGGGTTACTGTTTTCATTAAGTGCCTCCTGATATTTCTCGCGCCATAAATATTTAGTCTTTGGAGGTATACCACTCTTTGGTCATTTCAAACTCGCAACCACCGGCAATATCAAACTCGACTCGTAGACCGTTTGGGTTCACCGTTTTATTGGCCCAGCTCTTACCCTTCACGATGGTTAATTTGTGTTCATCCATGGATAAGTAGAGTTTGGATTTTTCTGCACTGAACTCAGCACCACGCCCCCACCTCTGGCCCACTTTTTTCTGGATAGCGACGATGGCGAGTCCTGTTCCTAACTTTTTTGTGATTGCGGTGAGGTGCGTATTCACCTGGTATAAATCCTCTGTAATCTCCAGGTAGTCCACGATGTTAACGCAATCAGGAACTATGACATCCTCAAAATCGGTCGATTTGTCTATGGGACTGAAATTCCATTCTTCGATTGAAACCCCCTGGAATTGCTCAAGCCGTTCTTTTAATTCGACGTCGCCCATCTCTGAGCAGAAATAATAAATTGGCATTGGAAAGCTAAATTGATTCAGGTATACGACATTAAGCATTAGCGCCGTCTTCCCAGAGTTTGTTGCTCCGGCAATGACCACCAGGTTACCAGGGAATAAATTCACGTATCCTTCAATCTTCAGAGGCCATTTTAGTGGCAACACACCAGCACTGTTGGCGTTTTTGAAATTGATGGCAACTAATTGGCGATTTACATAACGGAATTGTTTTTGGATTTTGGCATGCTGTTCAATAATTCCCTTGTCTTTAAGCCGAAGCATTACTTCTCGACGGTTGTTTTTATCAGTTGCTGAGATGATTCCCAAGTCTCGGTCCAACTCAGGCGTTTCGAACCAACGTGAATCCGAATTTTTAATCCAATTCTCTATTCGCTTTGATAAAGGTTCTTGTTGCGTTTTTGCGATTTGTGTTGCGGTTTCTGTTGCGTTTTTGTTGCGGTTTGTATCTGAGGTTTCAATGTTGCGTTCGTATATATTTATATATGACGTATTATCATTAGGGTCACCAGCCGGATCGTTGTGATTTTTCGGAGGATAGCTTCCGATGCTTTTAGATATTTTGGTGACCTCATCAT
>CAINUH010000061.1 GCA_903853735.1 uncultured Desulfomonile sp.
ATGGATCGAATCTGTCCAGACCAAAGTGGACGGACAGGGATTCAGTCGAGGCCTTGTATAATCAACGGGCTCCGATGTACGAGGACTGTGATTACACAATCGATGTTTCCAGCAAGCTACCGGGTGATTGCGTCTGGGAAATCTGTGAACGGCTTCATGATAATGAATCCATGGATGTTAAGTTGGGTTCCTCCATCCACAGCCTCAGCATTTCATGGAGAGTTCCTGAGGAGCTTCCAGCCCTCATTGGAGAACGAAAGGTTTTTGCAGTCACTGACCGCAAGGTGGAAAAACTGCATCTCAGCCGATACATTCCATTCATGTGTGGATCTACGGTTTTTACATTGCCCGTGGGCGAACGCAGCAAGAGCCTTAACAACGCTAGACGACTTTATGAATCCATGCTCAAGTGCCACATAGGTCGGGACGGCATTCTCATAGCTATCGGAGGAGGCGTGGTCACTGACCTCTGCGCGTTCGTGGCGTCGACGTACAAAAGGGGCATCCCCTTTGTTCTTGTTTCAACCTCCCTGGTAGGTTGTGTGGATGCAGCGATAGGTGGGAAGGCCGCTTTGGACCTGAACCAGGTTAAGAACCCGGTGGGATGCTTCAGCTTGCCATCGTCAGTGATGCTTGATCTGCGCGCATTATCCACTCTTCCTTTATCATGCAGATCGGAGGGCCTGGTAGAGGCTTACAAGACAGGGCTGGCTGTCAACCCGAACTTGGCTAAGATTATTGAAAAGAACCTGGATAACCTCATGCTCGGTGATGCGCTTCTGTTGGCCATGGTCGTCAAACTGTCCGCTTCGGCAAAAGTGGGAATCGTTAACCAGGATTTTACGGAGAAAGGCCTTAGACGGATTCTCAACTTTGGTCATACTTACGGACACGCGGTTGAAAGCTTCAATGACTATAAGATAAGACACGGAATGGCTGTGGCTGTTGGCATGATAGTCGCCGTTTCGCTCTCTGAGAACCGTGGATTCCTGGACGAGGAAATATCCTCAAGGACACAAATGACTCTGAAGAGATTTATCCGGGGAAAAGTCAGCCTGCCTAACGCTCATGATGCGTGGGACATAATGATGAATGACAAGAAAAATCGTAGAGGTAGGATAGGTTTTGTATTACTTGAGGGGTTGGGGTCTCCTGTGTTTGTGGAAGACGTTCAGCCTGACGAACTTACTCAGGCAATCCATGTAGTAAGAGGTTTACTCAATGGGTAGCGTTTACGGCAGATGCTTCAAGGTATCGACTTTTGGGGAATCTCATGGTTTAGCGGTCGGTGTAATCGTAGACGGTGTTCCACCGGGGTTGGAGTTGGATAACCAAGTCATTCAATATGAATTGGACAAACGTAAACCAGGGACAGGCAAATTCGTTTCGCAGCGGCGGGAGTCAGACGCCGTTGAGATACTTTCCGGCGTTGATGGGAATGGAAAGACACTGGGGTCGCCAATTTGCATGGTTGTCAGGAACACGGATTCGAGGTCTGGAGATTATGAGTCCATTGCGGGTATGTTCCGACCAGGGCATGCGGACTACACTTATTTTAGAAAATACGGGGTGGCGCCTCAACCGGGCGGTGGTCGCTCTTCGGGAAGGGAGACGGTTGCCAGGGTGGCTGCAGGGGCATTGGCAAAGATGATTCTGGCCAAGATTGGCGTCAGTCTGACCGCTTACACCGTCAGAATTGGAAGTGTCAGGGCTCAAAAGGTGGAAATCGGTTTCGCCATGGATGACCCGCTACGGTGTGCGGACCCGGATAAAGCGGAACAGATGCAGTCTGAGATTGCTAAGGCAATTTCGGATGGTGATTCCATCGGAGGCATTGTTGAAGTGATTGCGGATGGCGTCCCGCCGGGTCTCGGAGATCCTGTCTTCGATAAACTTGACGCAATGCTGGCGGCGTCCATGTTGTCGATAGGTGGAGTCAAGGGGATTGAATTTGGAGAAGGATTCCGTGCGGCTCAATTGCGCGGATCCGAAAACAATGATCAAATGGGATCAGAAGGATTTCTGTCCAATCATGCGGGCGGAATACTCGGCGGGATATCTACCGGTCAACCAATAGTGATGCGACTTGCTGTTAAACCTACGGCATCCATCTCAATTGAACAGCAAACGTTAGATACCGCCGGAAAGGCGTGTAGAATTTCCGTCAAAGGGAGGCACGATCCCTGCCTGTGCCCAAGGATTGCGCCAGTAGCGGAATCTATGGCGGCTATCACACTTGCTGACGCATGGCTCTTCAATAGAGCTTTTCAAGGAATATGTTCATGAAATTATATGTGATCAACGGACCGAATCTGAACAGGCTGGGAACAAGAGAGCCTGAACTCTACGGTAAAAAG
>CAINUH010000062.1 GCA_903853735.1 uncultured Desulfomonile sp.
GCACCCGGCTCATGGCGGCAAGGTGGCACACCGCGTCATGCCGCAGGCATAGCTCCCGCATCAACGGCAGGTCAATGACGCTGGCTTCAACAAAGACCGCGTGCTTCGGTACGTTTTCCAGCTTGCCTTGGGATAGATCGTCGACAACCGTGACCTTGGCGCCTTGGGTCAGCAGTGCTTCGGCGACGTGGCTGCCGATGAAGCCTGCCCCACCCGTAACCAGAACGCGCATACCTACTCCTCTATTTCTGCTGGGGTAGCCCCTTCGGCCAGGGACCTTTTAACCGCAGACAGGTAGGGTTCGTCAAGATCAGATAGATCAAGTTTGTGGTAAATGTACCCAGTTTCGGTGAAGGGCCGTAGCCCCTCACCTTCGATTCTGTAGGAAGTGATCCGGTAACCTGTTGACGGGTCGGGCTGAACAAACTTCTTCACCAACTCACCCCTATTTCACATGGACCCAAGCCCGGCCATGGATGATGTCACCAATCATTTCACCGGTCACGTTATACTTACGTCCCAACGCTGCCAAGGTAGCACCATTGGTGTATTCCTGACGAATGCTGCGAACATCGTCGGGCGTCAGCTTATAGCCAACTGTTTTGCCTTTGCGCTTATCAATCCGCATGTCCTTGACAAGGCCGTAGACACTGGATTCAGAAAGGCCGGTTGCCTTTGCAATTTGTGCAAGCGTTTCACCGGCTGCACGCCTTCGCCGAATACTATTACGGTGCTCCTGAAGTTCTATGGTACGCCGTTTTTCATTTGCCTCAGGTGCGTCGGGCATGTAATTAAGGCCGTTCTCCTTTATTTCTGCAATATAAGAAGTAACAGCAGCTTCGGCCTCGTCTAGGGAGCCGTAGCCACCCAAAGCGATGCTAATTGTTTTTAGATCACCATCCCCATGACCACGTGACATGCTTCTTGAAACGTAAAATCGGCCATCCCTCTTGTCGGCGTAGATGCCCATGCCATAACCATATTTCCCCTTACCGTAAGCCCTCGATACAATACGCCCACGTCGCCGCCTTTGGTGCCTTAATATGTCTTCCTCACTCAAGTTATCAGGGCGGTTGTCAATTGGATCATTGTTCAGATGATGAACCTGATTGTCTTCATGTGGCCAAGCCCCGTGTGTCAGAAACCACACAACATGAGAATAAGGAACAGGAAGAACACCGCCCTTCCATCCTATATTCAGAGCGACTGACGCATACATTTTGGTGTTGAAGGTCAATTTCCCCGTGGTCGGATCTAAACTGCAAACCTGTGGCAGCAATTCCATAAATTCGGGGTCCCACTTTCTACCACGCTTACCCATCGGTATCCTCCTGTGATTACAAACAACACAGAAGGCATACCATAAATTTTTAATGCCGTCAAATTCCTTGGTTGGGGCCGACTGGACCGGGAAAAAATCCGTCTTGGATATTCGCTGGCGAAACGAAAAGGGGGTTTACCCGATTGACCATAGGCAGCGTCGGCGCGGCGCCATCACGGGCGATCAGCCGCTTGACGTAATCCACCCAGCGGTTCTGCAAGGTGACATAGCTGCCGAAGCCCTTGACCTCCCAGAACATCCACTTGATGCCGGTGATCATGGCATTATCGTCCAGCAGTTGGGTGTCGCCGTCGTTCTGGAAATATTCGTTGAACGTGGC
>CAINUH010000063.1 GCA_903853735.1 uncultured Desulfomonile sp.
CAACAGTATTGGGTCAGAGACCACGGCATGTCTGACATCAGGATTATGCGGCAACCCGGGAGGCCCTGTGCTGCTTTCGAGCAATCGAGAGTATGCCGGACAACTGAAGAGGGAGGAAGGCAAATGTGGTACAGGGAGTCGGATGGCCTCGTAGTACCGATGAAGACGGGTAATGCCGTCGGAGGAAAGGAGGCTACACATGGTAGCGCGGAGTAAGGAAACATCGGCCGTTCACAGTAGCGGTGAACCGGTGGAAACGAAACTGCACCGCATAACAGAGAAGGCCCGTAAGGAGCCGGGATTCAAGTTCACCAGCCTGTATCACCTGATGAACGAGGAACTGTTACGGGGGTGCTTCAAGCGGTTGAGCAAGGATGCATCGACCAAATGACCAAGGACCTGTACGCTGAGGATCTGGAAGCCAATCTGTCAAACTTGATAGATCGGCTGCACAGGATGGCGTACAAGCCGCAACCTGTCCGACGCAAATACATTCCAAAGCCGGGCAGTACCAAACAACGCCCTTTGGGAATACCGTGTTTTGAAGATAAACTCGTCCAGGCGGGACTTGTGCGGATTTTGGAATCAGTGTACGAGCAGGATTTCATAGAAAATTCGTATGGGTTTCGTCCATCCCGAAGCTGCCATAATGCACTCAGGGCATTGAGCGAAGCAGTGGAGAACAACCCGACCAACCACATTGTTGAGGCAGATATCAAAGGCTTCTTCGATAATGTGAACCAGGAATGGCTGATAAAATTTCTGGTGTATCGGGTTGAGGATAAGAGAATTCAACGAATGGTGAAGCGATTCCTAAAGGCAGGGGTGGCAGAGGATGGGAGCGTCACGGTCAGTGACGAGGGGACACCTCAAGGTGGAGTGATCTCTCCACTTCTGGCGAACATCTATCTGCATTATGCCTTAGATCTCTGGTTTGAGAAGGTTTACCGCAAGAGCTGTAAGGGCTTTGCCAGGTTAATCCGTTATGCCGACGACTTTGTTGTCTGCTTTCAGTACAAGCCGGATGCGGAACTGTTCCGTGAAGAACTCGGGAAACGGATGGGCAAGTTCGGGCTTGAGGTGGAACCGACAAAGACCAAGGTGATGGAGTTTGGGAGATTCGCCGTCCAGAATGCCAGAAAAAGAGGAGGCCGGGCCGAGACATTGCGGAATCGCGCGGTTTGAATGGGAAGTGAAAAGGATGCTGTTTAAGTGGCTCAACCGTAGGGGAAAGAGAAATTGTCTCAATTGGGAAAAGTTTAATGAAATGCTGAAGCGATTTCCCTTGCCGAAACCACGGATCAGGGTCAGTATGTTTGGCTTTTCGGTGAATTGACCATGTGGGGAGCCGTGTGCGTTAATAGCGCAAGCACGGTTCTGAGAGGGGCCGGTAACAACGGTGAAAGCAACACGAAAACGACAGGCACGTAGTAGCCGCGTGCGGCAAGGCGTCATTAAAAGACTATCCGTTAACATGTTGTTGTCATTGAAGAAATAGGTCTACTCGCCTCTGTGATTA
>CAINUH010000064.1 GCA_903853735.1 uncultured Desulfomonile sp.
CTCCCGGAGCGGAAACCCAAACACCCCATCCCATCTTCCTTGTCTCCCGGCATTGTCATGCCTTTCACGTGCCCGATCTGTTCGGGGAGAAATTAAGGCTTATTAGCAGGATCAGCCAGAAATCGTCTTTGACAGAGCTATTTGGGCAATGTTACATCAAAACGGTATCCGTCGAACAGATGTTTCTCCCAAAAGGTTTGAAGGGACAGGAATTCAAGCAACATACCTGGCATGACAAATTCGAATGACCCATAAAACCAAGTCGCAGCATTATGTTCCTTCATTCTACCTGAACCACTGAGTAGATCAGGGCACACACCTAGTTTGTCTTTACGTTCTTCAAACGTCTAAAATCATACCTCTTGCAGCCTTGGCAATCGCCACGGACTACACCCACCTCGACCAGCGTGGTCCAGTCACCGTTTCCAAGACATGCGATCAGGTCAAAAAGTCACGGAACAAGCGTTGGCCAGATCTTACCTCGCAAGAAGCGCTCTTTCCGGTTCATTTTTCTACTCGCTAAATCCTCAGCAACCGCCCGTTCCTGTCCCGCACCTCAATTTGATTACCGCTGTGAGTCCCGATTTCCTTCAGGCTTCCATCAGGTCCGCGAACATCGGTGCTTGAACCATGCTGACTCCAGGTCTCCACCAGCCGATCATGAGCATCGCGCACCTGCTTGTTCTGGCCCCAGGCCGGACACGTGAACAACAAAACGATTGCCTGCACGACTATTGTCAGCCTCATCTTCATGGCTTGGATGCGGTTTGAAGTCGCCGGTTCTTGGCATTGACTAATGTGGAGAATGATTTATAATCAAGGATTGAAGAGCTTATTAGGCGGAGATAAACATTATGACATTCTGGCGGCTACCGTTGGATGCCGAGGCCCATTCCATTCCGCAAGGACAGGTTCATATTATAGACAACCGTTGCAAAGGATGCGGCTTCTGTATCGAATTCTGCCCCAACGAATGCCTCAAACAGAGCAAACGGTTCAACGCAAAAGGATACCATCCGCCCGAACTCGTTTTCGATGCCGAGGACTGCGTCGAGTGCGGCCTCTGCAGTTTGATTTGTCCTGAATTCGCTATCTTCACCGAGCTGAAGGAAGCCAAGAAGATCACGGAGGATGACATCCAAAAGGTCACCACTCGTTACTCCCGGAAAGATAAGAGATATCTTAAGCGTTGAAACCCGTGAGAAACTTGATCGGCCTAAACCATCCGAGATAGTCTATACCCCTTCAGTTGTCTCAAACTACCGAAGCATTGATAAGTTAGGATCAAAGATATGGCGGACAAGGATGTTCTTAGCGGTGAGCATTTCATTCATGGTGACGCAGCATGTGCGGAAGGAGGTTTAGCGGCGGGTTGCCGGTTTTTCGCCGGGTATCCCATTACCCCTGCCACAGAGGTGGCGGAGCGTATGGCCCGCCGGCTTCCTGAAATAGGCGGAGTCTACATTCAAATGGAAGACGAGATCGCATCAATGGCTGCGATTCTGGGGGCGTCCTGGGGAGGAGTCAAGTCCATGACATCCACATCCGGTCCCGGCTTCTCGCTGATGATGGAGAATATCGGTCTCGGCATGATAACAGAGACTCCATGCGTCGTTGTGAACATCCAGAGAGGCGGCCCTTCCACTGGATTGCCCACCCTTGTAGGGCAGGCGGACGTCATGCAGGCTCGGTGGGGCTCTCACGGGGATTACGGCTGCATAGCATTGGCACCATCTTCGCCGCAGGATTGTTTTGACTTCACTCTCGATGCATTTAATCTTTCGGAAATTTACCGGCAGCCGGTTTTCGTCATGGCGGACGAAGTGGTGGGGCACATGACTGAGAAGGTAGTCATTCCCAAACGTGAAAATCTTCACATTGTCCAGCGCAGGACGCCCCAAGGCAAGCGAGAAGACTACCTGCCCTTTGACACGACCGGTCCTCTGCCTGCTCCAATGGCTGTTGCGGGTCAAGGCTACCATGTTCACGTTACAGGCCTTACGCACGACGAGCGAGGATACCCGGTAATTACGGACGCCGTCCAGGAACGAAACGTGCGTCATATCGTGGACAAAATCAAAAAAAACGCCGACAAGATCATTCGGGTCGAAGCCGTGGAACTCGAAGACGCAGAGGTTGTATTAGTGGCTTACGGCTGCACAGCACGTACCGCCAGGCAGGCAGTGGAGGATTTGAGAAACCAAGGCCGAAAGGTCGGTTTGCTTCGACTCATAACATTGTGGCCGTTTCCTTCGACAATTGTCCGCTCTATGGCTCAAAGGGTAAAGGCCTTTGTGGTCCCTGAGATTAACTACGGACAAATTGCATACGAGGTGGAACGCACCGCACAAGGAAAAGCCGAAGTGATGCTGGTCGGCCTCATGGGAGGAGCTGTCCACACTCCCGGCGAAATAGCGGAAGCGGTCGGCGAGTATCTGTAGATGATGTCATTTTCTCTGCCTTAGTTGCCGTGAATAGCGTTGTCGCTACCAGGGAATCATTGTTAAGTCTTGTCGGAATTTGGAGCGCTGATGAAAATACGTCTCAGAAAACTGGATCCATTCGACAAAGAGGCCGCGGACTCCGTTGTCAAGCAGGACCACGGTCTGCATCCGGATGACAAATATTTGAAACCTGGGAGGATTCCTCACATCTGGTGCCCTGGGTGCGGTCTGGGAGTGGTCCTCACGACTTTCATCGACGCTATCAGACGAAAAGGTTTGCCCGTAGACAAATGCGCAGTGGTATCGGGAATAGGATGTACAGGCCGTGTTGCGGGCTATCTGGACATGGACACGTACCACACCACTCATGGAAGGGCCATTCCCTTTGCAACCGGACTCGCGCTGGTGAAACCTGACATGCACGTGACAGTTTTTTCCGGCGACGGCGATCTATTTGCCATTGGAGGCAATCACTTCATTCACGCAGCCCGCAGAAACGTTAACCTGAAGGTGCTCTGCGTCAACAACTTCAATTTCGGCATGACGGGAGGCCAAGTCGCCCCAACCACGCCTTTGGGAGCTATTACTTCAACGACACCTTTTGGAAACGCGGAGCCCGGTTTCAATCTTCCGTACCTTGCCCATGCAGCCGGAGCGGTATACGTGGCCCGCTGGACCACTTTTCATCCTCGGCAACTCGCTCATTCAATAGGTCAGACCCTTGACAAGAAAGGGTTCACTTTTATCGAGGCTATTGCTCCTTGTCCCACAGGTTACGGCAGGCCCAATAAGCTTGGCAGCGGGCTGGATGAAATGCGCTATTACAGGGACATGTCAGAGGTTCGAAATGGCGCCGATCCCGGAGGAGCAACCATTCGACTGAAAGAAAAAATCTTGGTGGGAACTTTCGTTGATGTGGAACGGCCTGATTTCATGGAAAATTATCGAACAACCGTTCTCTCCAAGGCTATGGCAAAGGGTAAGAGCAAGGAAAAGGGCAGGACGGCATGAACGAAAAAAGGGAGATAAGACTGGCCGGGTTCGGAGGTCAGGGCATAATACTTTCAGGTCACATTTTGGGCAAAGCAGCCTCGCTCTTTGAAAAGAAGAATGCGGTTTTCACTCAAAGCTACGGACCGGAAGCCAGAGGAGGCTCATGCAGCGCGGATGTCATCATATCGGACGGGACGATACATTATCCCAAAGTGGAGAATCCTCATGTCCTTGTCCTGATGAGCCAAGGCGCTTTGAGCACATACGGTCAATTCATCAGGCCAAACGGAATTCTGATCGTTGACGAAGATCTGGTCAAGCTCCCTCACGATCCCGGGGGAATAACAATTCACAGGGTCCCTGCCACTCGCATTGCCGAAGAAATGGGCCGGAAGATCGTGGCCAACATAGTTATCTTGGGAGCTGTAGCGGCTCTGGGAGGCGTAATAACATACGATGCCATGAAAGAAGCAGTACTTTCATCAATACCTCCGGGAACCGAGGAATTGAACATGTCTGCTTTTAACAAGGGTTATGAATACGGTGTAAAGCTTGTGAAAAAAAAGGAAGCCTCTGCTTAGGAATTCCAACAGTTGCAGGGAGTATCCTTTCAGGAAGCGTGGTTGTGAAAGTCTATCGGACGGCTTTGACCGGGACTGTATCAAACCCGGCCCACGAGTGGCAATCCCGTGGAGGTTATAGTTCAATTGAAAGACAAATTAGAAAAACCTGATACCCAGTTTCTGTCGAACGATCTCAGGATCGGGGTCTATGTGTGCCACTGCGGGAAAAATATCGGTGGAACGGTCCGCTGCGAAGAAGTCGCCGAATACGCTGGACATCTTCCGGGTGTGGCGCTTGCTGTGGATTCACTGTACGCATGCTCCGAACCGGGGCAAGAGCAGATCAAGGCCGATATCAGGGAACACAAACTCAATAGAGTAGTAGTGGCATCGTGTACTCCAAGACTCCATGAGCCTACATTCCGGGCCGCGTGTGAAAGTGCAGGGCTAAACCCATATCTTCTCGAAATGGCCAATATCCGTGAGCACTGCTCATGGGTTCATCTTCACGATAAGGACCACGCAACAGCCAAAGCCAAGGATCTGGTAGGAATGGCCGTCAGTAGGGCCGCCAACCTTATGCCTCAGTTCGAATTGACAGTTCCGATTATCAGAAAAGCGATGGTGGTAGGAGGGGGTGTTGCGGGGATCCAGGCGTCTCTCGATATGGCCGACTCCGGCTACAAGGTTTACTTGGTGGAGCGCACCGGTAGTATCGGTGGCCGGATGGCCCAGATAGACAAGACGTTTCCCACTATGGACTGCTCAATCTGCATTTTAGCCCCCAAGATGAGCGAAGTGGGACGCCATCCGAACATCGACTTACTCACGCTGTCCGAGGTCAAGGAAGTCCAGGGTCACATCGGGAACTTCAGAGTCAAGATCCTGAAAAAGGCTCGTCATGTGAGTAAGGAATGCAGCGCATGCGGTGAGTGCATCCAAGCATGTCCTCAATTGGCTCCGGACGAGTTCAACGCAGGTCTTTCCATACGACGGGCAATCTACATACCTTTTGCACAAGCGGTTCCTTCAAGATTCCTCATAGATATGAATCGGTGCCTTAACAATCAGGGCATAGTGGCTTGCGACAGGTGCTTCCAAGCCTGTACGCGCAAATGCATAGATTTCGCAGAACAAGATGAACTCTTGGACATTGAGGTAGGGACAATCGTAGTGGCAACGGGGGTAGACGTCTATGATCCGACAGCTCTCACGGAACTTGGATACGGGAAATTCCCCAATGTTATCACTACACTAGAATTTGAAAGACTGATCAGCGCAGGCGGCCCATCAGGGGGAGAGCTTATTCGGCCTTCAGACCGCAAGAGGCCCGCCAAAGTGGCTTTCCTTCAGTGTATAGGCTCCAGGAGCAAGCGTAGCAATCCCTATTGCAGCAACGTCTGCTGCATGAATACAATCAAGGATGCGCTCTTGATCAAAGAACATTGGCCCGACACTGAGATCTACGTATTTTACCTCGATATTCGAGCATTCGGCAAAGGTTTCGAGGATCTGTTCCAGCGGGCACGTCGTGAAGGGGTCACGTTTGTCAGAGGCATCCCAGGCGAAATCATCGAGGACATTAATACCGGCGATCTCACTCTTCTAGGCGAGAATACCCTTCTGGGAAGCCACTATCGACATTCGATGGACATGGTTATACTTTCCGTAGGAATAAAACCCCGCAAGGACTCAGGAACACTACAGCGACTGTTAAATCTCTCCGCCGACACGGACGGTTTCTATATGGAAGCCCATCCCAAGCTTCGTCCCGTGGATACCACGACGGGGGGCGTCTTCCTGGCCGGCGCGGCTGAAGGTCCGAAAGACATAAAAGATTCGGTGACCCAGGCTTCCGCTGCGGCTTCCCGGGCCAACATTCTGATGAGTAAAGGCGAGGTCAAGGTGCCGGCAATTACGGCAAGGATAGATTCCGGCAAGTGTACTGCGTGTGGCTTGTGCGCCAGGGTCTGTCCTTATCACGCAATCGAAGGGAACAAAGATCAGGGATACTTTCGTGTAATAGAGGCTGCCTGTCAAGGATGTGGGGCGTGTGTGCCGGAGTGCAGATTCGGGGCAATCGACCAGGCTCACTTCACGGAGGAACAGATAGTGGGCCAGATCGACAAAGCCCTTGAGGAAAATGCCCGCGAGAAGATCATTGCATTTGCTTGCAACTGGTGTTCCTATGCCGGCGCGGACTTTGCCGGTGTTTCTCGAATCCAGTACCCTCACAACGTGCGCATTATACGGACAATGTGTTCAGCACGCGTTTCCCCTGGGTGGATTGAGAGGGCCTTTCTCAAGGGTGTAGGGGGTGTTCTGGTGTCAGGCTGTCATCCCTCCGATTGTCACTATAATAACGCAAACCAGAATACCGCACGCCGAATCGAAAAATTCTGGAGACGAATGGACAAGCTTGAAATCAACAAGGATCGGCTCAGGTTGGCCTGGGTATCTGCATCCGAAGGGGCACAGTTCGCAAGGGTAATCCAGG
The DNA here is from genome assembly GCA_903853735.1 of uncultured Desulfomonile sp. The sequence continues at coordinate 6,498 of CAINUH010000064.1, forward strand.
AAATGGAAGAAGGCCTCAAAAAACTGACCCGTAAGAAGATCCTGGATGCCGTGGATAAGCTGAAGAAAACCCAATGCAAAAAGAGCGAGGCATCATGACCGGTTTCAAAATCTGGAAGCATTTCAAGAGAGAAGAACTGTACGAATGCTATCAATGCGCACGGTGTACCGGGTCTTGTCCCGCCATGGAGGTCGCGCCTGCCTTTGGCCCTAGGGAGACTATCCTCAAATGCCTCGGCGTAGGATATGACGAGGTTGTAGAAGACGAAAGAATTTGGCTGTGCTGCACCTGCAATGTCTGCGAGGACCGTTGTCCCCAAAAAATTCCTATTTCCGAACTGTTGGTGGCTTTGAGGAATTCCGCCGCACGGAGAGGAAATATCCCAGGCAGGTTGAGTATGGCCATAGAACTCTTGGCCAAGACAGGTCGCTCCATGATCGTCCACCAGCTTGATGAAATGAGGTTCCATCACGGTCTTGATCCTCTTCCGCCCGCCCAAATAGATGAGATAAGGCAAATCCTTAAGAAAACCGGGCTAGGTGAAGTGATAGAATTCTGAATTCCAGGGCGTAGTTTCAAAGAAAGCCCACAAAGGTTGCCATGAAATATGCGTTGTTTCTCGGATGCGCTATCCCAATAAAGTATCCCGGCTTCGAAGCGGCTACTCGTCAGGTGTGTGCCCGTCTTGGTATAGAGCTTTTGGATCTACCCTTCTCATGCTGTCCTCCTACAAGCAGCATGAAACTGGTACATTACGAATCCTGGCTGGCGTTGGCGGCCAGGAACCTCTGTTTGGCCGAAGAAGCAGGCCTCGACCTTCTGACACTGTGTTCCGGATGCGTCAATACGCTCAAAGAGGCAAACCATGTTCTTAGACAGAGTGAGTCAAGAAAACGTAAGGTCAACAAGCTGCTCGAAGAGCATAACCACTCTTTTCGGGGAACTATAGAAGTAACCCACATCTTGGATGTTCTTTACCAGGACGTCATGGTTGAGAGACTCATAAAAGAGAAGGTCCGAGATATACCTCTCCGAGTCGGATGCCATTACGGATGCCATTATTTCAGGCCTCCGAAGGTCATGTATCCTGAAGAACTGTCGGATGCCGAATCGTACGTCCCCGTAAAGATGGACCACCTCCTTTCCATCATAGGGGTGGAACCGACTGAGTTTTCCAGAAAGTTCCTTTGCTGCGGTTCGCCGCTGGGTGCGAACGTAGACCAGGATGCCGGATATGCCATCACCAGGCAAAAGCTTTCCTATATTCAGGAGAGAAATATTCAGGCTTTGTCAGTGATCTGCCCGTCCTGCTTCGAACAGTTCGACTTGGGACAAATAGTCCTGTCTCGCAAAACCAAGGATGGAGAAAAAATCCCGACTTTCTTCCTCACTCAACTGGTGGGGTTGGCTCTAGGCTTATCAGTTCGAGAAGTAGGCCTGGATGTCCACCGGGTTAAGGCGAAAAAGCTTCTGGACAGCATC
>CAINUH010000065.1 GCA_903853735.1 uncultured Desulfomonile sp.
TACCACGTTATTCCGCTCTCCATGGTATCCCTGGGATATCCAGCCGAAAAGAAGAGGCCTCCGAGCCGATTCAATCCGGACCGGATTCACGTGGAGAAGTGGGGCGTTTTAAGAGCTGTAGAGTGACCTCTGTGGCGCTATGGATAAAGCCTGTCCATGAGCCGAGGAAATGCTATTGTTTCCCGTACATGGTGTATCCCCGCGATCCAAGCCAGAGTACGTTCTATGCCGAGACCAAATCCGGAATGAGGAACAGAACCGTACCGCCTCAAGTCTAAGTACCACTCCAATGGTCCTGGATCCAAATCCTGCTCGGCGATTCGTTTGGTGAGAGTATCCAATGAGTCTTCTCGCTGACCACCGCCAATTATTTCGCCATATCCCTCCGGAGCCAGCAGGTCCACGGCCAAGGCCAGTCTATTGTCGGAAGGATCTCTTTTCATATAGAATGCTTTAATATCTATCGGGTAATGGGTTACAAAAACCGGCTTTTCAAAGGCTTGCGATAACACCGCCTCCTCGTCGGCACCCAAATCGTCGCCCCCATGAAAGTTCATACCATGGTTATTCAGGATTTCAACTGCGTCCGAGTACTTGATTCGTGGAAAAGGAGGCTTGATCTTGCTGAGCCCGGCAAAGTCACGTTCGAGAGTTCTGAGGTGATCCGAACAGTGTTCCAGCACTTCCGAAACTATGCAACATACCAGTCCTTCTGCAAGTGTAATGGCATCCGGCAACTCCCAGAAGGCCATTTCCGGCTCGATCATCCAGAATTCTGTAAGGTGCCGACGCGTCTTGGATTTCTCAGCCCTGAAGGTGGGGCCAAATACATATATTTTCCCCAGGGCCATGGCCGCCGCCTCTCCGTAAAGCTGGCCTGACTGGGTAAGATAAGCTGCTCTGTCGAAGTACCCCACCTCAAACAGTGAGGTAGTTCCTTCGCAAGCAGTTGGGGTCAAAATGGGCGCCTCGACCGAAACAAAACCCAGCTCATCAAGAAAAGACCGAGCGGCCCTGATCAATACCGACCTTATCTTCATAAGGGCTACCTGACGTGACGATCTGAGCCACAAGTGTCTGTTATCCATAAGAAAACCAACCCCATGTTCCTTGTTGGCGATGGGATAAGGTTCGGCCTGTGAAACAAGTATAAGATCATGTGCGGTTATTTCGAATCCCAATGGAGATCTGGAGTCTCGTCTAACCATTCCGATTATTATGACTGAAGATTCATAAGAAATCTTGTCAGCCAGATCAAAAGCCTTCTGAGACACCTGATTTGCCATGAAAACGCACTGAATCACCCCCGTTCCATCTCTGAGATTCAGGAATCGAATTTTCCCAGAGGATCGCTTATTTGCTATCCATCCACGCAATTCCACAGTTTTGTCAACATGCTGTGCTATCCTATCAATGGTTGTCCAGTCCATGGGGACCTCCTGTTAAGCCTGGGGTGTTCCGGCGCAGGCATTGTGCATCATAGGCTTGATTCCGGTCAAGGCGCAGTCTTTCTCCATTGCATCCTATCAGTAGCTCTGATATGTAGAGCGTCCATGAAATACGCGCTCATCTTTGACGATTTCTCTCATATTTTTGCTCCGGCCAATGCCTTATTTTTCAAGGCGCTGGTGATAGCGGCAATATTGCTGGAAGTGGCTGTGTGTCCAGTCAGGGCAGAACCAAGCTTGAAACCGGAGCAAATTCCCAACATCCTAGTCGAAAAGGGAAAAAATCTGAGCGCTCTCAAAGCGGTCATGAGCATCCAAAGTATGTACGATGGTGGAAAATCCAGACAGGACGTCAAGGGATTCTTGCTCTACAGGAGGCCCAGTGATTTTCGGTTTCAAGGAATAGGACCTTCAGGAAATTCGCTTTTTGAACTGGTAATAAGAGCAACTCACTTTGAATTGTATGTCCCTACGGACGGGAAAATACTCAAAGGCGAAAAGGACTGTTTCGCTCGTAAATTCCCGGATGTAGCTGAGATTGAGGGTCTTATTCCCATACTCTTACTTCAGTGGAAAGATGTTCGGTTTGATCGACTTCTCTTGAGGGATAACGAAAAAATAGTTCTTCGCGTGACGTTTCAGGGAAGGGTGTGGGGTATTACGCTTGAGCCTCAGAATTTGTTCTTGAAGCGTCTGGTCAGGCTCAGCCCAGGCGGTGAAACGGATCTTACTGCTGATTTTGGTGATTTCAGCAGCGGTGAAGACGGATGGTTGCCCAGAAGGTTTGAAGTCCAGTCTCCTCAAGGCGGATGGAAGACGCTGGTTCGAATCAGCAAGATAGAGACAAATCCTTTTATCGTCGAAAAAAATTTTCTGTTGGAACCGGTATTTTCGACCAGCACTGAAAGCTGCCGGTAGGCGAACTGGATTGAGGAAGCCTCTGGATAAGTAGTTTAATGAGAACCTCTCCCACCTTAAAATTCTGTTTCACCGAACGCAGGTGAAAGCTACTCCCCTATGAATCGCCTTCTATACAATGTTCTGTTGCATTCCGTAGCTGCTCCTTTTCTGGCTGCACTCTATACTCCTCAAATTCTTTTTGGGCGAAAGTACCGGCGATCCGTTTATGGGAAACTTGGGCGGCTTCCTGGGGATTTCGACCCTGAACGGTTGCCTCGCCCACGAGTCTGGTTTCACGCAGTTTCAGTAGGAGAGGTGAAGGCCCTCGAGCCTTTGGTAAAGGCCCTAAAGACCTTCGAGCCTGATGCAGCAACCCTCATCTCCACAGGAACGGAAACAGGCCAGGATACCGCTCGGTCGTCGATCTCCCAGGCAGATGGATTCTTTTATATGCCGCTGGATTTTCCAACATTTGTGAAGACTGTCGTTAATACGATAAAGCCGGATCTGTTCGTGCTCATGGAGACCGAACTATGGCCGAACTTAATTCACCACCTTAAGAAAAGCGGCGCTCGCGTAGTTCTTGCCAACGGTCGAATTTCAGATCGTTCATATCCTCGGTACAAAAAACTACGATGGTTTTTTTCCGACACCCTTGAGCAAGTAGATTTGTTTCTCATGGTGTCCCAGCTTGATGCCTCAAGAATTGCTGCAATGGGGGCTCCAGAGACCCGAATTCAAGTCACAGGCAACACCAAATTCGATGCGATTACCGTCCAGATTCCAGGTGAGATTGAAGCCAAAATTAGAGGGATGATGGACTTCGAGGCATCGGCAAGCGTCCTTGTTGCAGGCAGTACTCATGCCGGTGAACATGAAATTGTCTTGGACGCATACAGCATGCTTGTTAAGAGATTCCCCGACCTCGTTCTCGTGCTGGTTCCACGACATGTAGAAAAAACTCCTTATGTGCTCTCCTGTATGAAGAAGCGAGGTTTTCCGAGTCCATTTCTAAGGAGTTCGGTGGATCTGGGGGAGCACAGGGATGGACGCCGAGTGATCATCTGGGACCGGACTGGAGAGTTGTTCGAGGTTTTTTCGATAGCGTCGGTGGTGTTCATGGGGGGATCACTGGTTCCAAAAGGGGGACAGAATATCCTGGAACCTGCCGCCTGGGGAAAGGTGGTTCTTTTCGGCCCCTCAATGGAAGACTTTCGCGACGTCAGGGAAATCCTTTTGCGTAGTGGAGGAGGGATCGAAGTGTCAGGGCAGGAGGAACTGACAGAGCGGATCACGGAGACGCTTTCTGATCCGGTTAGAGCGGTGGATCTTGGCGCAAGAGGACGTGACGAGATTTTACGGCATAAAGGTAGCGCGACGAGGAACGCTGAATTGTTGTTCAATCAAATTCAGGCTACAAGAAAGGGCTGAGGTCTCCTTTTCCTTCTCGTAGCACTTTAGGAAGTTCGTCTAGCAAGCTGATAATTGAAGATGGTTCAGGCAGGAATACCCCCCCGTCCACAACTATGTCCACCTGCCCTTTGTACATCCCTTCGATTTCTTTTGGATCATCGAGTAGCTGATCGTCCGGCAGTCTCACCGATGAGCTGAGTATCGGATTACCAAGATTTTCCAGCAGAGCTTGGCAAATTCGATTATCCGGAATCCGGATGCCGACTTCGTTGCGCTTTGTCAGCACAATTCGAGGCACCAGTCTGGTAGCCTTGAGAACGAAGGTGTACGGACCAGGGAGGTGACGTCTCAGTACCTTGTAAGTTTTGTCATCGACCTGGGCGTAATGGGAGATGGCCTTCAGGTCACTGAAGACAAAGGAGAGATGTCTCTTATTGTCGATCCGTTTTATCCGGCGGATTCTTTCGATGGCTTTCTTGCTGTGGATGTCGCAGCCCAGACCGTATACGGTGTCCGTGGGATAAATAATGACTCCGTCAGCTCTGAGGACGTCCACAACGCGGCCAATATGACGTGGTTGAGGATTTACCGGGTTAATTGAGACTATCATTTCACGTGCTTGGATAGACTATCCTGCCGTCTAGGAGCATATCCGGGCCAACCCGGAATGACCGGACGTCTGCAAGCCTCGGGGCTTCCTGAAGTCTATTTATACCGAGCCCTCCGACCCCGGATGGAGCGGATTCACCGCCGATGATGATAGGCGCATAGAAAAACAGACACCGGTCTACTACTTGGGCCTGGAGAGCAGCCCAGGCCAAGCCTGCACCACCTTCAATGAGCAGTGACGTCACACCGATGGGGTATAGACGGTAGAGTAAATCCTGTAGATTTACCTGATCCTTGCCTTCAGTTGGTAATACTTTGGCTCCTTTTTGTTCAAGCCGCATCCTGCGGTCGGCAGGCGGATCTTTCCTGGTGGCGATTATCACACCCGCATCGGACGAGGCGTCCAAGATTCTCGCGTCCAGGGGCGTTCTTAAGTCAGAATCTGCAACTATACGGACAGGGTCTCTTCCACGGCCGTTTCTCAGGCGCGTGGTAAGGGAAGGGTTATCCGACAGCACGGTCCCGACCCCGACCATTATGGCCGAAACTCGGTCTCTCAACCTATGGACCTTGCGACGAGATTGTTCAGAGGTAATCCATTGAGAATGTCCGGTCCGAGTAGCGATTCGCCCGTCTAGACTCATAGCGAGCTTCATGAACACGAAAGGACGCCTCTTTGTGACATTGGTCACATAAACCTCGTTGACGCGGCTGCAACGCTTCTCGGAAACATGGCCTACTACTTCGACCCCTGCCTCTTTGAGAGTCTTGGCTCCCCCACCTCGCACGCCGGGATTTGGATCATCCATTCCGTACCAGACTCTCTTGATGCCAGCTTCTAATATTGCCTCAGTGCAAGGTGGAGTTCGTCCGTGATGATTACAGGGTTCCAGCGTGACAAACATTTCGGATTCCCTCGCATGAGATCCGGCCGATCGGATGGCCTCCACCTCAGCATGAGGCTCTCCGGCAGCATGATGGTAACCTTCTCCGACCACCTTTCCATGCTTGACTAGGACTGCACCCACCGCAGGGTTGGGGGAAGTTCTTCCCAATGCCCTTCGTGCCAATTTAAGCGCGAGGGACATAAAGCCTTCCACCTCACGGGGGATCATGGAATGCACGGCCTTGATCCGGGGGGCCATTTTTGGAACGACTCTGCTCCCGGGCTTCTCTGAGTTCATACAATTCCTTTATTTCCCGCATGAATTCATCAATGTCCCGGAAAGAGCGATAAACTGACGCGAATCGGACGTAGGCAACATCATCCATATACTGAAGCGCTTCCATAACCCGTTCGCCGATATAAGAAACGCTGATCTCTTTCTCGGGGCGTTCCATCAGTTCCTGCTCGATGGAATCAGCAACCGCCTCGATTTTGTCAATGCTCACAGGTCTTTTCTCACAAGCGCGACGCATGCCTTCGACTATTTTCCTACGATCGAAGGTCTCTCGGCGGCCATCCTTCTTAATTACGTATGGAAGGATTTCCTCTATCCTCTCGTACGTAGTGAATCTTTTCTTGCAGTTCAGACACTGACGACGACGTCTGATTACGGTATTATCCTTACCGAGGCGGGAGTCGATCACTCTATCATCGATAGCACCGCAGGCAGGGCATTTCATTCTTGACCGCCTTGTATCAGGTCGTCAACTCAATGATTATTGATATCAATATTTATATCGAATCACAGCATGATGCAAGAAAAATAAAGAATTTTGTTGTCATAAGCAGTTTGCTTTAAGGTGAGCAAAAGGATAAATTGAGCACTACAATTCCATTCCGACTGAGGCGGAAAAGATGTTTTTGAAAAGCGCATGAAGAATCAGTTGCTGACAGTGGGGGACAAGCTGTTAATTGCGGCAATTCTCGCTATCGCGGTTCTCCTCTTCTTCATACTTCCGCGCCTCTTAGTCACAGACGGTGCCTACGTAGAAATTTCTTCGTGTCGAGAAGTGTGGCGAACATACCCTTTGAATAGAGACGTACGCTTCGAGGTCCATGGGCCGCTAGGAAAGACGGTGATTCAGATAAAGAATGGTCGGGCCCGGATAGTTTCGTCACCGTGTCGAAACAAGATTTGTGTGAACATGGGCTCACTAGGCCAAGAGGGAGGAGTTCTCGTCTGTGTTCCTAACGAGGTGGTTGTCCGAATTGGCAACGATCGTGTCAATGGGCTTGACGCGGTGACCCCATAATGGAGCAGATTCGAAGGCTTTCCCGACTGGCGTTGCTTTTGGCCTTGGCCGTGGTGATCCACACTGCCGAGACCTTCCTTCCTTTTACCGTCGTGTGGTTCAGGTTTGGTTTTGCAAACATAATAGGGCTGGCCACGCTCTATCTTTTTGGGTTCAAAGACGCCCTGTTCATAACGCTGGGGAGAATATTCCTTGGCTCTCTGGCCACTGGTCTTTTCGGATCTCCTGCTTTCGTTTTGTCACTTTCAGGTGGAACCAGTGCAATCTTGGCAATGGGGTTGCTTCACAGATACTTCTCGAAAACATTTTCTGAAATAGGGGTTAGTCTGGCGGGAGCCGTCTGCCATAATGCGGCTCAACTAGCTGCGGCTTATCTTATTTTGCTGAGAAACGAGGCCATCTTGCTCATGCTGCCTCTAATGATTTTGACCGCGACGGTTACCGGTTTCATAAATGGGATGGCTGCAAAATTTTTTATTCGACATGTAAAAAA
>CAINUH010000066.1 GCA_903853735.1 uncultured Desulfomonile sp.
GCAAGTCGTGTTCTACGGTTGCAAGGGTTATAATTTGACATGATTCGGGAATTTTGAGAACCGGCTTCCCCTTATATGCGAAGGTGGCAACTGGGGTAAGAGCGCCAACCAGAATTAATTGCTCATAGGAGGCAAGATCCTTGAGAGCCATCTCCAAAACGTACGGGATCAGCTTTACGGGAACCCTGCCTGTGCCTCGAGCCAACCGGGACGGAAAAGTTTCGCCCAACAATGCGATTCCGGTCTTGGCAGCGATTTTCCCGGCCAGCTCCAACCCTTGACCGTGCAGTAGGTGGCTCCCCAGTACCATACCCGTTTTCTTACCGTTTACAACTAGCCTTGCTGTCTCGGCAATGGTCTGAGGTGAAACTTTCGGCGCCTCGAATGGAGTCACTGTTACTGGTGGTTCGGTCGCAGGGTCCCAGTGGCAGTTCGTAGGAGCGATGACCGTACAAATCTTCCCGGCTCCCATTCGAGCGTAACGACAGGCAAGTGCTCCGAGAACTGCCAAATCAGAAGCCGATTTAGCTTCGCGAGCCCAATGTGAAACTGTACGGGCCAGGTCTATTATCTTGCCGTTGATAAGCTCATGTTCGGGGAATCTAGGCTGGTGGTAGGTCGCGTTTGCGCCAACGATGTTGACCATCATTGTATTGGCGCGACCAGCGTTATGGAGATTCGCGATTCCGTTGGCAAAACCGCTACCCACGTGCAGGAGAGTAAAGGCAGGTTTCTCCGCCATTCGTGAATAACCATCAGCTGCCCCGGTAACTGTGTTCTCCTGTAGACATAGAACAGCTCGGACTCCTTCGGTTCGGCCGATCTCGTAAACGAGTTGCATCTCCGATGTGCCAGGGTTTGCGAAACATGTGTCCAGTCCCGCGTCAACTAGAGCTTTGAATAATGCTTGCGCCCCATTCACTGAAATATATCTCCTTGCTCACAAAGTCATGATGACTGTAATTTTTTGTTCGGACCGTTGTCTATTCAATTTTTAAGTGTTTGCAACAAAATCTACCCACAGTATCTGATTGTTTCTAATCGTGCAGGGATCGAGCTTTGAGACGCTATTGCTTCGGCCTACTGACATCGGGCGCTTCGAAAGTTTTCCTCCCCCCTACCCATGTAGAAAGCAGTTTTGGACAGTCCTTTGAGAATTTCACCGGACTAATTGAATAGAGATCTTGATCGTAGACGACCATATCAGCTTTGTATCCGACATCCAGTTTGCCGGTATCATTCTTCCCTGTAGTCCTAGCGCTTCCTACCGTGAAACCATGCAGGACATCGCTGACTTTGAGGGGTGAATGAGCCGCAGGATTATCGCCCCCTGTAGCAGCAACACCGAGAACTACCGTGGCCGGCGCATACTGGATGGGTGAGACGCTGAAATCAGTACTCATGCCTACTGAAACGCCGGCATCTATAAGTTTACTGATCGGGTATTCGTGGATGGCGTGTTCACCGTAATAATGCTCGCCGTCAGTCTCGACCGCCCAAAAACCAGGCTGAACCGTTGTCACTACATGACCGTCGAATTTCTTTATTCGCTCAACCTGTTCGTCTGTTGGGAAAGCCAGGTGTATTAGAGTGTGGATTCCCTTAATCCGACCTTTCTCGGAGCGAACCTTCTCCAGAGCGCCAAGAACCGCTCCAATCGCCATGTCCCCCTGAACGTGATAGTGCATGTTCATGCCGTATTCTTCAACTTTCGCCACGATTCTGTTGAGGTTTAGCTGCTCACCATGCCCGTCATCCGTATATATCTCAGGGAAGCCATGGCCGCCGAGCCTGTTAGTCCAGCTAGTCCACGCTTCACCCCCGGCGCAGGCTCCATCGATGAA
>CAINUH010000067.1 GCA_903853735.1 uncultured Desulfomonile sp.
CTGGATATGTCTGAAAGAAAAATCCAATTGATAATTCGTGATACCGGAATGGCTTCCAGACGCAAGGCAGAGGAGATGATTCGCGAAAAACGGGTAACTCTTAACGGCCGCGTCGTCGAAGATCCTTTTGAAAAGGCCGATCCTGACAAAGACCACATCAAGGTGGACGGGAAACTCATACGTCCTCAAGAGGCGACAAAGGACTACTACCTGTTCAACAAACCTCGTAATGTTGTATCGACCATGGACGATCCGGAGGGGCGTCCATGTATTGGAGATTTTTTGAAATCCTTGAAGAAAGGGCTTTTCACGGTGGGACGCCTTGATTTCGATGCGGAAGGGCTGATGATTTTGACCAACGATGGCTCTACCGCCCAGAAGCTTAGTCATCCTTCATATAAAATTCCGCGTACTTACATGGTTAAGATACGCGGAACACCTGACGCAGAACGCCTTGCGCCTATCAGGAGAGGCTTGAGCCTGGGAGATGGCGAACGTGTGGGGGACGTTGAATGGAAGGTACTGAGTCGGCAAAAGACGACTTCATGGATCAGAATTACGCTGTTTGAAGGCAAAAAAAACGAAATTAAGCGTATTTTCTTCAACATCGGCCACCCTCTCCGAAAGATACGCCGGATCGGCTTTGGTCCCTTGAAGTTGGGTGATCTCGCTGTAGGAACCTGGCGGCCGCTTACCCAGCCTGAAAAGACACTGCTCACGTCATTGCCGGGGTAACGAGAAGAGTTTATCCTGACATACCAGACACCAAGGCGCCTCTGTCTTTGACACTCTCAGGGGCGCCTGTCGCCACCAAGACTTTGTTTCGGATGGTCACTTTTTTTAAAGTGAAACGGTACAAGTATTGGAATGATAATTGAATCTGCGGCACGGCTGAACGAAAGTTTCCTCAACATCGCAGGAAGAGTTGACAATCGGCTAGTTTTTTGTCTAATCTGGGGTAACGTGAGGCAACATGGGTAGGGAGGGTAGTTACATGGCAGGAAGAGTAGCCAGGGTTTCGGAAGTGATAGCGGGTTCATCCAAAAGCTTTGATGACGCCATCAATTTAGCTTTTGATCGAGCTAACAAGACGCTGAGAAATATTACCGGTATGAAAATAGTTGACATGACTGTGAATTGCGAGGACGGCAAGATACAAGAGTACCGCGTGAGAGTTGAGGTTATATTCATTCTAGAATAATTTCGACACTATGTTCATGACTCATATTTCCGTTGCCTCACTTCGCTCCCGTTCCTATTAGAGCCTTGGGCGCCTGAAGCATAGTCGGCCCCCTGTCTGAAATCCGCCATGATCATTGTCTGTTCCAGGTGCCGTCTTACCTGGGCACGATTCAACATCCACAGCGGAGCCACCAACTCTTCCGGATGAGGGTCCGAAGTCATCCGGTGAATAACCATGTCCGGAGGCAACACTTTCAAGACATCAAGGACAGCTTGAGCGGCTTGCTCCTGGGTGAGAGGCAGATATTCTCCCGCAGTGTACATTTGCTCTAAATAAGTTCCACGTATTACATACAGGGGATGCAGTTTAACCCCTTGCACACCAGCGACTGCGACGGCTTTTGCGGTTTCCGTCATGTGTATCGAGGATTCTCCAGGCAATCCTAATATCAAGTGAACTACTGTAGGGATTCCTCGAACCAAGGTTCGCTTCACCGCGTCAAAGAACTCGTCCGGTCCATGACCGCGACGTATAAGATTCAGCGTCTCACTGTGAATGGACTGCAAACCATATTCAATCCAGACTAACCGGTCTTTGCTTAATTCTGCCAAGAGGTTCAGGATCGAGTCCGGCACGCAATCAGGTCGAGTGCCTATGGCCAGACCCACTATTTCAGATCGCTGCAGCGCTTCTCCGTAGAGTCCTGCCAATTGGTCAGGATCTCCATAAGTGTTGGTGTAGGACTGAAAATAGCCTATAAACTTATTGCACCGATACCGTCGAGAGAGAAAAGAGACGCCACGGTCCACCTGCTGACTGATGGAGATGCCCGAAGCCCCTGTGCCTGAACCGCGGGGATTGCAGTAAATACAACCTGATTTTCCCAGGCCGGCGTTCCGGTTCGGACACCCTAAACCGGCGTCTATATTGATCTTTCGCACAGGTTCACCGAAGATTTCCTTGAGCCAGGAAGACAGCGATCTATACCTAAGGCCTGTGGATGACATGAATGAAATCTAACATGATTCTCAATCCATTAAGTACAAATGATTCTGAATTTTCAACCGACGGAGAACCCAATTGAAGACCGATGTGATCTTTGTTTGTCAGGAATGCGGCAAACAGATGCTTAAGTGGATGGGGAGATGCCCGGGATGCGGTGGGTGGGATTCGTGCCACTGAACCCGCGGTAGATCTAGCCGTTGCCGCTGGCTTGATCTTTTCGTTCACCGACCGACCCGTGAAGGCTGGCACTGTGATTTTTGGCGAAGTCGGCCTCGCGGGTGAGGTGCGTCGTGTAGCGAGATCTGAAATTAAAATGAAAGAGGCGGTAAGGCTCGGATTCACGCGGATTATCTCACCTGCTCTTGACTTAGACTCGTCTTGGTCTCAGGACCGGATTAAAATATATGGGATTTCGAACATAGGCGAGTTGCAGGGAGCCTTGTTCGGGGACCTGCGAAAGTGAATATGGACACACGACAAGAACGCCGGAAAATATCCATTGGCGGGAGAGGGAGAAGGTTCATGAAGTCGGGTTCAGATTTGGGAGCACAAATAAGGGCATTCAGGAAGAAAAAGAAGCTGTCTCTCACGGCATTATCGAGACTCACGGGAATCGCGGCTTCAAACCTTAGCTCCATCGAACTTAACAAGTCTTCCCCTACTCTCATTACCCTGGTGAAGATTGCTGACGCCTTTCACATGAGGGTAGGAGCTTTTCTGGATGAAGCGCTCTACAGTAGTGCGGTCTTGTGTGCTGCCAGGACGGCGAGGGCGGAGAACAGTTCAAATCGTGGATGTTCGATTAACCTGCTTACAGTGGGAGTCTCTATGGGCAATTTGCAGGCTAGAGTTTTCTCCCTGGAGTCAAATTCCGATCCTTGCCCACTGGGAGGGGAAGGAACAGATCGGTTCGTTTATTGTCTGAACGGAGTCGTTGCAGTACACGTGGGTGACGAAACGCTTCTGATTGAGGCACGTGACGGCCTGTACCTCCGATCTGATGTGGCGGCCACGATTGAAAATACGGGCAAGGATGATGTTTCGGTTTTGAGCGTAAACAGTTCCAAGACTTGCGGGACAGGTCTTTGATTCAATGGCCAAACGTCAGGTCTGTAAAGAACAGGCGTGTCTCCGGATACCTTGGGCGTGGAACGGCTATTTTTTCCGTGTATATCCTTGGGCTGCCAATTGCGCCAAGAACTTTTTGCCGGCGTCCTTGGGAACATAAATTGTATGGCTAATGGTTTGGCGGCCGGACCGGGCGGGAAAGATACATTTCTCCGACGGTACACTGGAATTCAGTTCCCAAACCACCCTTGGGCTTGTTCCGAGAAGCTTCGCCATTGCAGCCAGGGGGAGGTCCTTGACCAAGACAACTTTGTTCAAAGTGTCGAAACTAAACGTGCGATTAGGAGGGAGATGCACACCATAATATTCCCTGTTCTTACTTATGATTCCCAGAGCGATCCATCGTGGCACGTACTGCTCTGTTTCTCTCGGTAGCGGAACATCCCAGTATGAAGAGGCTCCGAACGACCCCAACCGCTGGATAACCTTGGTGGGACCCGCGTTGTATGCCGCAGCAGAGAGAAGCCAGTCGTTAAATCCGTCCTTATCGCCGGTTTCCTCCAAACTGACTTTCTTGACCCTGTTCATCCAGGCCAGATACCGAGCGGCTGAGTGGGTCGAACGAACCAGATCCGCCCTTTCATCCTTCCAGTTGGTTATGTGCATTTTCCAGTCGTACTCATTGCAACCGACAGGTCCTTGTTGCGCGGTGGACTTAATGAACTGCCAGTATCCGAAGGCACCTGCCGAAGAAAGGGCGCGTCCGTTAAAGCTACTCTCTATTGCAGCCAGGTAAATAAACTCCGTGGGCAGCTTGTAACTTGTGAGAATAGGTGTAATTACATGCCCGAGTGAATCAGCGCGAGACAACCAGAACAGTACTCGTGAGCGCCTGTCCAGCAACAAATAGTTAATCTCGTGAAGTATTCTGTCTCTTATGTCCTGACGCCTTATGGGGATTTCAATGGAGGCGAACACGAGACCGTCTTTTTCGATGTGCGGCGGCAATCCGTAGCGAAACCCGTCCTGAATAGTTTCCAGATGAGGTGCGCAGGAATGGGGCGAGGCCGAGGTGAGGCGAACTGAAGTTCCTGAGCCGACGATTACGGCCATGAATAATACCAGGAACAGCCCTCGGATTCCTGACGGTATGTTCCTGTCTAAACATTCCGGCACCAGCTTGGGAGGCGGATTTGATCTTAAACGATCTCTCATTCGTTTCTCCGATCCTCGGGCATCCTTAGCTTTCGACAACAAAGGATGCCGGGAAGGGCCTGACTTAAAAAACCAGGGCCATTACCCTTTCCAACAACATCAGATCCGACCTGCCCAGAACCATGTTCTTGTAAAGTGAATTCATAGGCTTCAAAATCAGGCTCTTGCCGGCAAATTCAATCTTCTTCACAAACGCTCTTCGGTGTTCCTTATCTTTGAAGATTACGAGATCCCCATCCCTGATTTCTTCCCACGATTCGGGTTTTATGAATAGAAGAGTGCCTTCGCCGAAGAACTCTTTCAAACTGTTTCCCCTGGCCCTGACACAGTAGAGTAATCCGGCAAGGCCAGGATCAACGCCTGGGGGCAGGGGAACCTGTTCAAATCCTTCACCCGCCTCAAAACCGCCGTCTGTGAACTCAAATCCTTCTCCGGCGCTCACATGACCGACCACCGGGACCGTCCCAACGTTAGACGGGGCAGGACCTTCGAAAAGCAGGCTTCTGACTTGTTCCTGGGCATCCACAATTTCCACGGATTCAGAATCGAGATGCACCGAATTCAATTCAAAGTCCCAACTCCATGAAAACTGCCGGTTGATAAAATATGCGACCAGGGTGTTCTCTACAAAAGACTTCTCTGTTCTTGCCTGAGAACACAATTCTCTGAATCGCGTCACCGAATGGGCACGGCGTTCGTCACAATCCTCGACAGAGAGCAAGTAGACCTGCGACATAGCCTCTATGGCTCGGTTCTCCGCGGGGTGCAACTCGAGGCGCTGAATCTCAGCATTCAATGATTCTTGTGAGGGGTCCAGACGATCCAAAAGAAGCTCCCTCATTTGCGGAAACTTGGCATCAGGTTTCAGTGGAATCCTGTGCAGCTCGTGTCGCACCAGTTCAAGAATGTCGGACTCTCTCGTTTCCAGAAACTGTGCCCATGTCCTCAACTGGATCCGATTCTTGGGTCTTCCCAGGTCTGGGGGATTCCTATTACAGGTCAGAATCTGCGAGATATACGCGCAAGAAACCTGAAGCTCCCGCGCTAAATCCTTTTGGCTCTTTCCAAGAGTTCTCATTCGTGACCTGGCATACTTAGCAAACGTCTTCACTTGCCGCTCGATACCCAGGAGCCTGTTCCCTCTTGTTTACGCGAAACCGACGCGTTGATTTCAGGTCGAGGGACGGCCACTTTTTGTTAAGCTGTTGTGAATTTTAGAAATACGAGGATTAACTGTCAAGTCCAATTACATGGGAAAAGCCCACAAGGCGACGATATCTTGTGGGCTAAGTGCAGATAGAAAGATGCTTGTAGTCAAACTAGAACTGCAGGGAGAAATCCATATAGGGGCCTTCGACTGCGACATCGGCAAACAACCTGTTTCTGTTTCCCTCGAGCTTCCACTGCTTGTAGCCCAACCTGAATCCTGCATCAACGTTCCTGCTCACAGGGGGAGCTATTCCCGCTGCCATGTCCCATGTCGAAAGCCCTAAACCATCGAAACTCATCCAACTGAATCTTGCCTCAACAAACGGCTTGAACCATGAAAAGTATCCAGTGTTCGGAGGATCGTATCTTAAGTGCCCTCCTATGGCCGGTTGTAGAAAAGTCTGGGAGAAATCCGCGGTCTCGCCCGTCGCCTTGGATACTTTTTGGGACCACTTGATTATGTGTAAATCGGCGTTGGGGCCGAATACCAAATCACGTCCGAAAGACACCTCATAGTCGCCACCCATAACCAACGAGGTTAGGTTGAGATCCGAATGAATGGCATCATCCTTTCTCATGAGCAAGCCTGCAAAATTGCCGTCCGCCGGTATGTGTCCGGCGCCGGTCCATTTCCACGGTAAATATTCGAGTCTCACTGCGATCTTTTCCCACATCTTCACATGTGAATAGAAGTCCCACAGGGTCTTTTCCGCTGGAAGCCGCAGGTGGCCATGAAGATTGAGGTACGCCCCTTCTCCTCCGCGACTTACCACTTTTGTGGAGCCGATCAGGGAGCTGAAGACCGGTCGCATCCCGATGGAAAATGCGTATCCTCGCTTTGGACAGAGAATCTCGCCGCGGGATCGACCCGCCGCCGCCTCCCAGTCACCAAGGGATGAATTGCGAGATGCTATCCCTGCGCTTGCCGTACCGGTAGCCGGCGAGTCGTTGGCGGACGTCCTGACCTTGCTGGGATATTTCTGCGCAAGATCCCATGCAGATGCCGGAATTGTTGTCGCCAGCAGGACGACGGCGAGAATAATAGCCCAGGGAATACTATGTTGGCCCCTTGGTCTCATAAGCCTACCTCCAGACGGTGATGAACCGGAGTGTCTAACCCCACAGTGATATAGCTCATATTAATCCTGAACAACGGGCTGACCTTTCTCCGGGTTTCGCCGGATTTGCCCAGATGGTTGATGACCTGCGTGAACCGATACTCACAAGGTCCTTCTGATGGGTATCCCAAATCTTTTGCAAAGTCAAGTTTTTTGTAGATTAAACTTATTAGATTTTGGTATGTTATATGAATAATTTAATGTTTAACTTTATTTGATTGTACTTATAAACTGTTCTGCGGCATTATAATTCCGGCTGTGGTAGCTAATTTGGTGGTGTGTGTCCATTTTGCCTCGTCGGCGCAGTCCATTCGTAAACTAATGTTCGGCTTTCTCAATTATTCTCACGATCCCGGTGAACAGGATTCGTCGCTCTCTATTTTCCGACGCAAAAACGGTCGAAAATTCTGTCGAGCACCCCCTCATTCGCTCGTTCGCCTGTGATCTCTTCCAACGGGCCGAGGGCGCATCGCAATTCATACGACAGGATCTCCGGGGGAATGCTCTCTCGTCGGTTCAGGCGACTGATGACACGTTCTATGTGGACGGTGGCCGTGTCTATGAGTTGGGAGCATCTCGAATTGAGCCCTGGCCCCTCTGCCATGAGGCCTTGGGCCATCATCTGTTCTGCCAGGTCGTCAAGCATCCTTTCAAGGGCGTCCATTCCCTGACCCGTCTTAGCGCTTATTGCCACGTGACTTGCAGTCGCCTCCCCCAACGCTGTAGCTCTAAATTTTTCCTCCCGGACAAGGTCAACTTTATTGAA
>CAINUH010000068.1 GCA_903853735.1 uncultured Desulfomonile sp.
ACAGAAAATCTTGAAACGACCAGAGTTGCTAAGGATGGCAGAGAGATCCCAGTTCTCCTGTCCGTTTTTCCGATCAGGGACTCTTGCGGAAAAATCTTGGGCGTTTCATCCATTGCAAGAAACATATCGGAAACGAAGCGGTATGAGCATGAGTTGCGCCAGGGGCAAAAAGACATCGCGTCATCAGAAGCTGCAAATACGGCCAAGAGCGAATTCCTTGCAAGCATGAGTCACGAACTTCGCACGCCTCTGAATTCAGTAATTGGGTTCTCAGAAGTTCTTCATGATAAGACTTTCGGGGACTTGAATGCGAAACAGGTCAGGTATGTCGACAATATACTCATAGCTGCACGTCACCTACTCAGCCTTATAAATGACATTTTGGATTTGGCGAAGATTGAGGCAAGAAAAACGGATTTACGTTGTTCTGACTTGAAGGTCCGAAAGCTTCTGGAGGAATGTATTCTGCTGGTGCGGGAGAAGGCGCTTAATCATAATCTGGACATCAGTCTTCATGCTCAGGACGACCTGATGGTGTGGGCGGACGAGCGCAGCCTCAAGCAGATTATCTTGAACCTGTTGTCAAACGGCACGAAATTCACGCCGGATGGAGGCAATCTTTCCGTAACAGCGGAAAAGAAGCAGGACGAACTTGTCTTCAGTGTAAGGGACAATGGAATAGGCGTAAAGCCGGAGGATCAAGACCGGATTTTTAATGAGTTCGAACAGATCGACTCAGGGACTGCCAGGAAGTATCAAGGCACAGGCCTGGGACTGGCTTTGACGCGTAAGTTGGTAGAATTGCACGGTGGAAGGATCTGGATCGAAAGCGAGGGAGAAGGCAGCGGGAGTGTTTTCTCCTTTACTCTCTCCCGTGCGCTTCTGAGTTAACCGGGAAACAGTTTGATGGTATGAAACTATAGGAGGGCCTACGTAGTCATGAAAATACTGGTTGTCGAAGACAATCCCATGAACATGGAGCTGGCTGTCGATCTTCTTGAAGTCGCAGGCTACGAAGTCCTGCAGGCGATAAACGCCATGGATGGAATCAGTGTGGCAACGACTCAGCATCCTGACCTTATCCTTATGGATCTTGGATTACCCGGCATGAACGGCCTTGAAGCCACTAAGATACTGAAAGCGGACCCCATCACGATTGGCATACCCATTTTGGCGTTGACAGCGCACAGCATGCCCGCCGACGAGGCCTTGGTAATAAAGACAGGATGTGACGGCTATATCTCCAAGCCTATTGATACCAGGCAGTTTGTGCTAACTATTGAGAAGTATCTCCACGTGGAAAGGCCGCAGAAATGAGTAATCATGCAAACCGAATTTTAGTCGTGGACGACGAAGAGCTGAACAGAGAACTGTTGGAGGCTATGCTAACGAGCATCGGATATGAAGTCGATTTTGCCGAAGACGGTTTTCAGGCGCTCTCAATGGTCACGTTAGATTTTGACCTCGTGCTGCTCGATATCATAATGCCGGGCATGGATGGCTTTGAAGTAGCTCAAAGAATCCGTGAAGACGGGGAATTCGGGGACGTGCCCATCTGCATGGTCACCTCTTTGGCCGGAAAAGAAGACCGCTTGAGGGCTGTGGATGCAGGGGCGAATGATTTTATCACCAAGCCGGTGGACAAGCTGGAATTAAAGGTGCGTGCCGCTTCTCTGATCAGGATGAAGGAAACGCAGGATGAAATCAAGCGGTACCGTGCGGAGTTAGAGAAGATGGTGGACAAGCGAACCATTCATTTGAAACAGGCATTGAAAGATGCCGCCGAGGGACAGCGTCTAACATACCAATCCCAATTGGAAACGATTGAGAGGCTGGCTATAGCGGCTGAGTATAAGGATGAAGACACCGGGCTTCATGTTAGGCGCATGAGCCGATGTTGTCATCTGCTGGCGATCAAAAGCGGCCTCACACCACACGACTGTGAAATCATACGCAATGCAAGTCCCATACATGACGTTGGGAAAATGGGAATCCCCGACGCCATATTGCTCAAGCCGGACAAATTGGACCCGGACGAATGGGAAATCATGAAGCGACACACTGTTCTTGGTGGAAAGATACTTGACGGGTCTTCATCGGAATTGCTTCAGGTAGGCGATACCATTGCACTGTCGCATCACGAAAAATGGGATGGCAGTGGCTATCCCAAAGGACTATCAGGAGAAAGCATCCCTCTAATGGGGCGAATCGTTGCGATAGCGGATGTCTTCGACGCTTTGACCAGCAAGAGGCCCTACAAGGATGCGTTTCCTAACGAGAAAGCCCTCCAGATCATGAAGGAAGGCAAAGGAAAGCATTTTGACCCTGCGCTGTTGGATGTCTTTCTAGAAAACCTTGGTGAAATAGAGAATATCCAGAGCCAGTGTCTCGAGCCTTGAACCAGTTGTTATTCTGATTAGTTTAAAGCCGCTTATGGGCTCATGCCAGTGTCTTTTTTCAAGACCATTAATTGACTCTATTTACAGATACATTAAGCGGTTTAGGTTTCGGCATGAAGATCGGACCAAAGACGAACCCTATTGACCGATATTAAGACACCATAGGACGCTGTAACCCCTTGATAAAACACATTTCAGTAATTTTATTGTCCGTTTGTCGGGCAGTTTTCTCTCGTCTGACTTCTACTGTCAAATCTTCGTAATGCACACCTGGTTTCGTCACTATGCCTAAACGTTTAATTACGCAGGTTGTTCTGTACAGAATTCTATAATCGGAATGGTTGGCACGGAAAATGCTTAATACACAGCAAGGGTTAAAGAAATTTTTTGTCTATAAATCGCAAATGTCTTTTGAGTCGCATAGTTCCACTATCTTATACGAGGCCTCTCATAAGGCTCCGTGTAAGGGTGAAACGAACAGGGGAGTGACATGTTTCCTTGAAGTCGCTTCCCCCAATTTCTTTAAAATGGGGTCAACTATGTCTTCAGAAAAGCGAATCGACCATTTGATAGAAGCAGGCACGCACGCTCTTAACGCTGATTTTGACCCAACTGTGTTCAGACGTTGGAGGCTGCAAGCGTTTTATTGCTTGACCACCTTGCTTGGCAACAATCATTATTACACGAAAAATTTTGAAACTTTAGTCAGGCAATCCAGAAGAATTGACCTGCTTGCGGCATGCGGCATACTAAGCGCAGTCCAGCAACAGTTAGGCGACAAT
>CAINUH010000069.1 GCA_903853735.1 uncultured Desulfomonile sp.
CCTCGTCCGTTGGGAATGTCTTCCACGGAACTCGTATGAAATTCTTTCCACTGGAAGAGCCATTCTTTTCCACGGCAAGACCGCAAAAAGCACAGTTTGCTCGACAACCGCCGGCATAAGTGAGAAGCAAATTTATACATCCGAGGCGGGCATTCCTGTAAAACCAACCCTTAGTGAACCCCATCGTCATGGCGGCTGCCAGTGAAAGCCTTACATAATCCGGGCTTTCTTCCTGTGTGCCCGGACTTACCATTGCCTTTGGAAGAGGCATTGATCTTTTCCTCCTGAAAGTCTCTCACAAACGTCCCAGGTGGTTCTTGATGAAAAACAACATCTTGATACCAAGATGACTGTTGAACGACCCGGGAAGTTCTCATCATATCCTAACCTATCCCAGGGAACAGCAATATTCATGGTAATCAAGCTCCAGCCCTCTGGACTCAGCCTCCTCGAGTGCCAAGTCCGAAGGCAAGGCCAAGGAATTGATTCCCGCCATCACTGCAAGCACATCCAGCTCTTTTCTATACATACCCCTCGGCCTGGCGCATCCAAGGGAAGTCTTGAGCCCCGGCAGTCGAAGTCGGGCTTCAGCGATGAATTGGGCGACCCTGAGAGGCTGGGGGGGCTGGACATCAGCCATGGCTGTCCCTCTGGTAGGCATTAACACTACTATAACGTATTTGTTTACAGGAAACTCCACAATAATTTCCAGAGCGGCCATCTCACCCTTCTCGCGTCCATAATGGAGACCAAAGAGTATGTGCGGAACTGTATCAAGACCGACCGCGGCGAGGGATTCCAAAGATCGCCGGATCGAGGAAATTCCGTTGCTAAGGTGATAGACTTCTCTCGCGGTATCCTCGTCTCCAATGACATCAATCAAGGCCTGATCAACGCCGGATTCTTTTAACCGTGCAGAAGTTTCAGGATCCACAAGCCCCGTATGCACAGTGATAATAAGACCGGTTCTCGCCTTTAGAAATTTGATGGCAGGAGTAAACTCTTTCCAGGGAAGCCTCCCCTCATGATCGCAACCCCCGGAGACCAGTAATCCATAATCACCTCTAGCTTCGGCTTCTAGTCCCAGGTCTATCAGGTCTTGAGGCGTGAGGGCATGAGACATGGTCCGGAGGAGCGACCCCCTGCAATGTTCGCAATCAAGTAGGCACTTGTCTCCGGTTATGGAGACTGCCCGATATTTTCCACGCCTGCCATTGACGACGAACATTCCTGGCACATGTACCGTCAAACGATTGCCGTGAATTGACCGGGAGACGTCCCATGCCCTACGGAAGAGAGACGAAAGTTCCTGACTAATCTCACTGGTAAATCGTCTTGACATTTTTTCTTGAGATATGTTTTTCAATCCCAGTTGCCGTGGTTACACCGATTGTCCTTCAAAACACGTTTCTTGTAACCGTCAAAGGCAATCCATGTATTCATGCAAATAGATTCAAAATCCTGATAATTCCAGTTTTGAATCATGAGTGTTCTCTTGGACAATGCATGCCGAATTACCCCACCATATCGCCCCATTATTTCAGCCTCGTAATCTGCGAGGTGCCTCCTGTCACCGGTTTTCAGACTAGCGGCAACAACTCGACCTGCCAATTCTCCGGAAACTACAGCTTGCGGAATTCCTGCGCCGGTAATCGGGTGGGTTAAGCCTGCTGCATCTCCGGCAAAAATAACA
Source organism: uncultured Desulfomonile sp. (assembly GCA_903853735.1). The sequence goes on from CAINUH010000069.1 coordinate 1,694, forward strand.
TTCCCGTTCACCAACGTTGTTCGCGGACCAGACACAGGGATCAGGCCGCTTGAGACCGCCAGCCGTCCTGGCCTGATCATCCGTTGTTTTGACAAAGCCTCCAGCAAATCCCCAAGAACTGACCTTGAATCAATTCCGCTCTTCGAGGCAACGCCAACGCCGACGTTTGCCACTTTTCCCTTTGGGAAAAGCCAGCCGTACCCCCCGAAAAACTTCGGGTGCAAGAAAACAAATGTCCTGTCCACACGATTTTCCAGGGGCACTTCCACTTGAACGCCTTTAAGAACTTCCGGAGACCGAAATCCGAGGGCATGGGCTACGGTTGATATGGCTCCGTCAGCCGCGACAATGAATTTGGCATTAAGAACCGATTTCTCAGAGCCACATCTTATAACGCAACAATCGTTCTCAAATCCGACGAATCTGCAACAACAGAGCACGGTCACGCCGGCAGCCGCAGCTTCTCCAGCCAGGTCCCTGTCAAAGCGAACACGGTCAATCAAGTAACCCGATGAATTTGTTACAATCTTTTTGACCGGATCTCCATGGATTTGTCCGAATGATGAGGCGCCCGATTCATCTCTGCGTTCTCCGGGACCTGCGGAACTTTGCATAGGTGATTGAGAGCCCAAGATACGGGTTTCCATCAAGGACACGCTCTGGATCACTGATGCCCTGTCGAGCCCGCACTCGGAAAAAAGGCGAGCAGGAACGTACTCCCCACAGTGGGGTTGCTCGCCAATGCGGCGTTTAGCATCTATGAGGACTGTACTGATTCCCTCGGCCGCTGCCGTGGCGGCTGCCCTGGAACCCGCCGGCCCTGCTCCGACAACCAATAAGTCCCATTGTGTTTCAGCAAGAACCATTAAAGCGCCTGAGAGTTTTTTCTATCAGTTTCAAATTGAGAGATGTCTTGTTGTCAAAATTCCCCTTGTACGCAGCGCTGCCTTTGCCCAGATCGTAACAGGTAGTGGAATCCAGATTGATGAGTATTCCACGTGCCGAAATATTCTCCATTTCTCGCTGATGCTTCGAATAAAAGGCTTCACAGCATGAGCCCACGTAGATTCCGTCGCGATTGGCGCATGTGTTTTGTAAAACCTGCATCAGGTGCTCAAAACTCTGAACCGTGATAGGGTCCAAATTGAGGGATCGGGCTAGAGCAAAGCACTCTCCTATTTGGCATTCCCCACATTCGTCACATCCTGGGATTTTCCGATAAGGGCAGTCGAGATTCTTCGAACAATAGGGCAGCAGGAGCCACCTGGGAGTATGTCGCAACAGTTCCAACGGCTGAATATTAAGCAAGAAAAGTTCGTTTGCCTCGGCAGGGGTGAAGCTGCCGTCTATAAGACCTAATCGCTCTCCTGCCAAGGAAACTGCCTCAGCTACCTGTGAAGGGGCAATCCCGAGAATCTCTCCACGGTATTCACGAAAAAATGAGGATACAGCTCCTGCTAGTGGATCGCGTTCTGCGGGAACCCCTACGAGTGCAGCTTCCAGGTCATGAACAAGTCTTTCCGGAATCGCAAAAAAATCTCCCGTGAGAAGAGCCTTGCTGACTCGACGACCACCTGGAGCGAGCCACAAATGCACACGCATGGTCCCGGCCTCGGTCTGAGTAATAGAGCGAATGGGTTCTCCCTCCACCGCGGGCCGCGTCCGCGATGAGATCCACTGTGGGCTTTGAAAGTACGCGAGGTTTGTTTTCAGGCGATCCTTCTCAATTTCAGTGAGTTCTTCAGGCGCCAAATTCACTTGAAGAGCTTCACGGAATTCAGCGGCCAAAGCTTCTTTGATAATTGCTGTGGTCGGAGCAGGGGCAACGATATCGCTCAAAAAACACATCCTGTCCATAACTGATTCTATTTCGCGCTTTTTTAACTTCTCCACTGGAACACGAAGCGCCCTCAAAAAAAGTTCGATCTCGTTAGTGACGAGTAATGTCCCCTGGAACATGTATGCATTGGAAATCGTTACGCCCCCAGTACCTGAGATCTTTCTGCCATCTACCTCGATGTCGTTGCGGGGCCTGAAACAGGCTTTCACTCCGAGCCGCGATATACCACCGGCTGCAATGGAACATATTTCATTCAGGATAGTTTCAAATGAACCGCAAAACGGCTTTTCCCCACGAATGCCGAAAAGCTCCCATCCTAAGGCCGACTCCTGAAAGAGGATGCTCCCGCCCCCGGTGAGCCTTCGATTAATGTCTATTCCGTGAGATCGGCAGTAATCAGTGCGTATTTCCAGATCCACGTCCTGATGATACCCCACCAGGGCAGATGCGGGTTTGAATTGGAGAAAGCGAAGAGTGGGTGGACTTCGCAGTGCCGCGACTTCCTCCAAAATTATTTTGTCTAGGGCCATGTTGGCTGCAGCCGATAGAGGCCCTGTGTCCAGGAGTCGATAAGTTTTCAATGATTGACCATGAATCTATAAGCTAGAGTTAAGGCCAAGGAGGCATCTGTGTTCCGATGCTGATCCATTCCTTAGCCGGCAAAAACCTTGGTCCTGGAAACAGCATGCAAAGGCCCTCCCAAAAATCCTAGGACTGCTTCCCTCATTGCCTCTGAGACCGTGGGGTGAGGGTGTATGGTTTCGGCTAAATCAGATGCCGAAAGTCCTTTTTTCATCGCCAGGGCTGCTTCGCCGACGAGTTCGGACACGTTTGGACCGAGAAAGTGCGCACCAATAAGCTTGCCGGTGCCGGTGTCCTCGATCAGCTTGAGCAGGCCATGAGATTCCCCGACTGCAAGGGCTTTCCCACTGGCAGAAAGCGAAAAGGAGCTTGTACGGAATGGCCTTCCAGATTTCTTGACCTGATCCTCGGTAAGACCTGCCCAGGCAATTTGAGGGGTAGTGAAAACACAAGCCGGAACGATATCATCCTCGCAGGGTTTCTCGTGGCCCGCAATATTCTCAGCAACAATTTCTCCGTGATAGGAGGCTACGTGTGCCAGCATCTTTCGACCGACAACATCACCCACGGCATAGATTCCGGCCAAAGATGTTTGTAGGAATTCGTCAACTTGAACAGCTCCGTTAATTGTGCGGACGCCTAACTCCACAATTCCCGAGCCGTCAATATTGGGACGGCGGCCGGCAGCGATCAAGACCATGTCTGCAGAGGCAACCTTTTCTTTGTCCCGCCATTGGTAAAAAACCTTTAGATGGTCTCCGGATTTCTCGATTCTGTTTATCCGGACGTGGACTTCAGTTGTTATTCCCAGTGAGGGCAATAAAGCCGAGTACCTTTTGACAATCTCTTCATCAACGTTGTTAAGGACACGCCCAAGAGTCTCTAATATGGTCACCTCGGTGCCGAGGCCGGAAAAGATAGCCGCAAACTCCTGACCTATTACCCCCCCTCCAACAACAACCATCTTCTCAGGAACCTTTTCCATGTCGAGAGCCTCTCTGGTGCCCTTGACGCCCGGCAAGTCCGTTCCCGGGATAGGTGGAACCCAGGGACGAGAACCCGTGGCAATAACTATATTAGCGGCCTTTATGATTTTCCCCGAAACAGTCACCAGAGTACCGGGTTCCGGAACTCTGGCTGGTTCATTGATCAAAGTAATTCCAGTGCTGGACAGAAGGCC
>CAINUH010000070.1 GCA_903853735.1 uncultured Desulfomonile sp.
GCAAACCAGAAGCGGCTGGCTGCTCTCTTCCGCAAATTCCTGATAGTTTCAGGGGTTACCCTAGATCAGTGGGATGAGGTCAAGAAAGAACTTGCAACAGAAGACGTTTTGCTGATCTCTGAGATTGCGCGCACGGAGTGGGGCGCCGGACTTTTTGGAAGAAAAACCTGACTTCGTGTCCCACGAGACAATGCCGACACATATTGTTCAAGAATCCGTTGTTCCGCGAAAGGCATGTATAAGAAAAAATGCCACACCTATGCAAAGTGCCGAGTCTGCTACATTAAATGCGGGCCAATGATAGTTCCCGACGTAAACATCCAGAAAATCCACTACTTCTCCTAATCGAATCCTGTCCACAAGGTTGCCCAGCGCTCCTCCGAAAAAAAGTGAATACCCGATGAGCAAGTAGCAATCCATCTTTCTTGAGGAACACACGAGGACAAGAATCCCCAATATGGCCGCCAGGGACACTAAGACGAGGAACGTGGAACCCAAACCAGCGGCGGGTTGCGACATGATGCCAAAGGCCGCTCCGCTGTTTCTGGCGTGGACGAGGTTAATGAATCCCGGTATCAGGGTGACGCCTGAATCCATATTAATTGATGTCATGACCAGGCTTTTGGTCCATTGATCCGCGATTGCCACCAGTGTACCGAGGAAGACTAAAACGACTAGCCTTGTTCGCAAGTATCCGATGTCCACACGTGTTTGGATCTGATTACTCATCTTACTCATCTGGGTGACACTCTCAAAAGCCTAAGGAAAGCCAAGACCAAAAACAACCGTGGAGAAACAATCTTCCGGCAAATGTTACACTGAGTATTGTTTGTTTCGGTACTACTGGCGAGCAGGGACGCCCACCCCACTGCTGGATTTCTTCTCTCATAGTGCTGCTTTTCTGACCGCGAACCAGTATCAGACGTTGGTTCCTGCTTCTTCCAATGCACGGGCACACCGTGGACAGACCTCGGGGTGATTAGTGTCCGACCCTAACTCGAGGCTCCACACCCAACATCGCGGGCATTTCCCTCCTTCGGCTATTGATACGGTTATACTAACTCCAGCCATACCTGCTCTCTCATCCAAGTTCCCACCCATCTGGCCGTCTGTTTTCACCTCCAACTGGGAGACAATGAAAAACCCTTCGGGATCCTCCATTTCCAATATTGTTTGAGCAATCGTTTCAGGCGCTTGGATCAGAATTTTTGCTTCAAGCGACGATCCAATGAGTTTGGCGGCCCTGGACTCTTCCAGCGCCTTCGAAACTTCCTGCCGAACCTCAAGTCTCATCTCCCATGCCTGCCGCTCGCCTTCCGTCAAACGCATTTCATCGAGAGGCTCAGGAAAGGAAGTCAGATGAACGCTGGTCGCTCCCGTCGGGCTTGGCTGGTAAATGGACCAGACTTCTTCTGCCGTAAACGATAATATAGGGGCCATAAGTCTTACCAGCCCGCCTAGGATCAAATGAAGCGCAGTCTGAGCCGACCGCCGCAGACTGCCGCCAGCCGTTTCAACGTACAGGCGATCCTTGAGTATATCCAAATAGAGAGACGAAAGATCTACAGTGCAGTAGTTGTACAGAGTGTGAAACGCAATGTGAAATTCGAAATCCTCGTATGCACTGCGAATCTTTTCTATGACCCGGTTGAACTTGTCCAAGGCAAACCTGTCTAATGCCCTCATTTCCTCTATCGGCACCGTATGCTCTGCCGGGTCAAAATCCGCAAGATTACCGAGAAGAAACCGGCAGGTGTTCCGAATGCGGCGGTAAGCTTCGGTCAATCTCTCGAGTATTTCCTTAGAGATTCTAATATCGTCCCGGTAATCTTCGGCGGAAACCCACAGCCTCAGGATATCGGCACCGTATTTGTCAATTATCTCCTGCGGCTGAACCACATTCCCCAACGATTTCGACATCTTTTTGCCATGACCGTCAACTACGAATCCATGGGTAAGCACCTCCTTGTACGGGGCTTGCCCCCTGGAACCTACAGAAGTCAGTAGGGCGCTATGAAACCACCCTCGATGCTGGTCGCTTCCCTCTAAATAAAGTTCGGCAGGATAATTCAGACCAACACGTTTATCGCACACCGCCGACCAACTCACGCCCGAATCGAACCACACATCCAGGATATCGGTCTCTTTGACAAGAGACGAACTATTGCAGGCAGGGCACGTCAGACCTTCCGGAACAAGTCCACTGACGTCGGCGTCGAACCACACGTCTGCACCTTTTTCTTCGAAGAGTCGGGCTGCCCTTTCGAAAAGTTCCGGAGGAGCTACAATTTCATCGCAGTCTTTACACCGTGCAGCCGTAATAGGGACTCCCCAGCTCCTTTGGCGCGATATGCACCAATCCGGTCGGTGCTGTATCATTCCATAAATCCTGTCCCGTCCCCATCTGGGAATCCACGTCACGGTATCAATAGCCCTCAGGGCATTTTCTCTGAGACCGGTTCTCTCCATTGAGATAAACCACTGGTGGGTGGCCCTGTAGATGACGGGTTTCTTACACCGCCAGCAATGAGGATAGCTGTGATCCATCACTTTGCTTGCCATCAGGGCGCCTTTTTCGCGCAGCTTTTCGATGACATCTTTATTTGCGTCAAATACAAATTTTCCTCTGAAAAAATCCACATCATCCGTGAACACACCGTGCTCGTCCACGGGGGCATAAACGTCCAGGTCGTATTTGAGTCCTACTTCATAGTCTTCCTGTCCATGACCAGGAGCGCAGTGGACGCAGCCAGTGCCGGTGTCAAGCGTAACGAAGGGAGCAAGAATGATCAGGGATTCTCTTCCGTAGAGAGGATGATAGCATTTGAGGCCTTCCAGAATCTTACCGCTGAAAGATGCCAGAATCTTGTAGTCATCTATCCCGAATGTCTCCATGTTTATGGCGGCAAGCCTTTCGGCCAGAATGTAAACAGCGTCCGGTGTTTCAACCGCAACATAGGATTCGTCGGGATGCACAGCTATGGCCAAATTGGCCGGTATGGTCCAAGGGGTGGTGGTCCATATCACAACGTAAAGTTTCTTCTTGCCTTTCACTTCATTGATACGGTCTGAGAAATCGTCCAACGCTTCGAAACGAACGTAGATTGAAGGGGTTGATGAGTCCGCATATTCGACCTCTGCCTCTGCCAGTGCCGTCACGCACGAGGCGCACCAATAAACCGGCTTCTTTCCCCTATATACGGCTCCCTGAGCAAAAAACCGACCCAATTCCCTTACGATGGTGGCTTGATATCCGAAGTTCATGGTTAAATACGGGGCGTCCCACTCCCCGAACACTCCAAGGCGCTTGAATTCAGCCCGCTGCACGTCTATGAATCTTTCCGCATACTCCCTGCAATGTCTTCGAACCTCCACACTGCTCATTCGAGACTTTCTATCGCCAAGTTGCTTGTCCACTTGGTGTTCGATAGGAAGTCCGTGGCAATCCCACCCCGGCACGTAGTCTGAATCGTAACCTCCCATAAACTTGGATTTGACTATCATGTCTTTGAGGATCTTGTTAAGCGCTGTGCCCAGATGTATGTGACCGTTGGCATAGGGCGGTCCGTCGTGGAGAATATACTTCCGGCGGCCTCGACTCTTCTCCAAAATCGTCTTGTATATGTCCATGGATTCCCAAAGATTGAGGATTTCCGGTTCCCTCTTGGGAAGGTTGGCCCTCATGGGGAAGGAAGTCTTGGGAAGGTTTAGAGTCTCTTTGTAGTCCATATTCTACTGCCTCCGGCTCGAGAATTCGCTATGAGAAACATTTGAGAAATTGCCATAAACTTTTTTGGGAAAGTTTATTAATGTAGCAGGAACCTTAAAAAAATCAACCTCAGTCAAACAAATCTTTTTTGAACTGGTTGACCTGATATAGATACCTTTTAACCGAGGCAACC
>CAINUH010000071.1 GCA_903853735.1 uncultured Desulfomonile sp.
CTCCAGTTGAAATTTCCGTTCCCGTATCACTCCACGTTGGCCATGACGCACCATTCCAAACTAATATTTCACCTGTATTCTTCCAAACATATCCGTCCCCCGGATACATTGTCGTGGCCCCCCAAGAGCCGTTCCAGGTGTACACGGTCCCTCCTCCTGTTACAAGCCATCTATCTCCAGTGATATTGCCGGTAGTCGGCAATTGCCCAACGTTATTTTGAGAACTTAACAGCCTCAAGTTGTTCGCATACGAAGATCCCACGTGTACTTTCTTGAACAACGCGCTTAAGACTCCCGAACAGGTGCCTGTGTCATCGCTTAGCAGACCCAGGTTGACCTTCTGCTTCCCCTTAACCCTGTTAGTCATTTTTATCTGGTCAAGGATATTTGCATCCCCGCCGTTTTTGCTTGCCGTCGGCGATGCAGTGTAAAGACCGCCACCGGTTGCCGGATTTGAAGCGGCCGCCACATTATATTCCTTTAAATTGATAGTCTCCCAGGCCGCCCCCCTGTGGATACAGCCAATCTCCCAAGGAGATGCCATAGGGCCGTTCCTTATATATGCCGTTGAAAGCGTAGTAGGGGTCAGGGTTGACTCCATATCCCCGTCTGTTGCAAAAGTCACCACGCCGTTGACTACAGCCGGAGTGCCAACCGTGTTTCCCGTTGCCGGGTTGGGATTCATTCCATATACGGCTGTAGATGTAAGCGTATACGGTGTCACCAGCGGCAATGGATGCGAAGAGGTGGCCTGAGGCCAGTCTCCATCATTCAGGTTCTGCCTTGGGTCATTAGCCTGATATGAGAAACAGACACTCCGCGCTACACCAGCTCCAGTAGCACCCGCACCTGTTTTTATTACAAGGGTTGGAATCGCAGTTGAAAAACCTCCTTCATAATCAGGTTTTGCGAAATCCGCAAATTTAGGTGTATTAGCAGGCGGTTTGTTATAAACATCATACATGAGCCTCACTCTTTTGATTTGCACATAGACATTGGTAATGTTTGCATTTTGGGTTTGATTATCGTAGTACGTGCCTGTAACAGATGTTCCAAATGCCCCTATGGTTGTACTTCTATAACCGAGAGTTGACACAGAGGTAAGGGTTTTCTCCCCCTGCGCACGGGAATAAGACCCATTTATCAGTGTTCCGTTACTTTCCTGCCGCGTGTAAAAAACCGTACCTTCAAGGATCTCGCATTTTGTTGTACTGTTAAGGTTTACCCCAGCACCATAAACATTTGCGATTTCGAAATAGACCGCAGTTAAAAAATTGTAGTCATTCCTATATCTGATGCCGGACTTGGTAATGGTGGGTGTGCATTGGACTTTGATCCCGATTTCGTTAATGTAGGGGGTCCTCTCATTTCCGGTATAGGTTGGATCGAAGGCGGAGAGAGAGGTGTCGCCGCCGTCCGCTGTCGGAGTGGAATCGGAGTCGCAGTAATCTATGAGGTTCGCTGCAATCTGGTTTCTTCGCGAAACGACACCGGAAACAACAGGAGTCCCTGAAATATCAGGGAAAGTGCCCCTTAATGTGTTATCATCAGCCCCGCTCGCATTTTTCCCGAAATTGGCCAGCCATCTCAGGCCTCCGCCGTTATAAGCGCCAGCGCTTTCATTGTACTTGTCTGCGGCGACTGGCGTGGCGAGAATGTTATCCACAGTCAGGGTGTCCCAGTCGGTCCTGGCCAGATTGAACCTGTGATACATTTCAGTGGCACCTATGGAATTGTCATGGTTGTCATCGGCCCAATATGCCTCCACGTCTTCGTTCGCGTCAATGACAAACCATTTCTGGAAATTATCCCTGGTGGTCTGATATGATGAATTTGTGATTCCGAGGGCGCTGAACATGGTTGGAAAATCCACCCAGTTCCCGTTGTATAATCCCGATCCGACTCCTGTCACGTTCATGTGGTCCGCGATAGTCGAGGTAACGCAGGAATCAATGGATCTCAGGTTCATTTCGTCCACCTCCACTCCCATGCGAGGTTCGTCATTATGTTCTTCATAAACACCGTACTTCCCTCCGCTTCTCACAAGAACCCCCGGGTCTATTCCGCTTCCAGCCGTGGTTCCGGTGCCAGATCCGGATACCGGGACAAATGCGACTACGTAGGCGACCCTGCCGATGATTTTGTTCACGCCCCCGTCAGGCACCCTTATATATTCCCAGTTTATGTCAGTATATCCGGTATTCCATGTGAAAACCCCTCCGCTTACTTCACCAGTATCCGATGTTCCAAGCCTGTAGAGCCAGTCGGTGGTTCCATAATTTTTAGACGGCATTCCCGGATGTGTGGAAGAATCGCAATGACTGCATGCGAAAATATTCTCGTCATATTTCTGAAGAGTGGCAATGACCCGTTCCAATGCCGATTCGGCAAGCAGTCTTGCAACAGTTCCCTGAACATTGGTGGCGGCGTTCCTGCGCTGTGTGATTGAAGTTGTTGCAAAGCCCAATGCCAGCACAAGCAAAACAGTAAGAATGCCCAGCGTGAACAGCAGGGCAATCCCTTTTTCGCCACTTCCCGAGCCGATTTCAAAGTTGTGCCTTACTTGTCTTAAGTAGCTTGCGACACGTGTC
>CAINUH010000072.1 GCA_903853735.1 uncultured Desulfomonile sp.
GCTGAGAGAATGTCGCCCTTAAGCCTGTGGAGCGCAGAACTATTTGGGCTTTTCTCAATGGCCGTCAACAAATCAGCCAGAGCTTTGGCAGGCCGATGGAGCTTGAAAAGAACACGGGCCCTGTAAGCTACGGCATTCAGATTGGTAGGTTCAAGGTCTATGGTTGCACCGAGGTCATGCAATGCGTTCGGAAAATCCCCTTGCCTGTACCTCGTCACCCCTCTTTTAAAGTAATAGGAAGGCTGCGTATCATCCATTGAAATGGCCTTGTCAAAATCCTTCATGGCAGAATCCACCATGTTTTTTGCAGCGTACGCAACTCCTCGCTGGAAATACAAGGCCGCTGACGGGGCCCTGGAAATGTGCTCCGTCAAAATCTGGACGGACTCGTGTGTATTCCCGCTTGCGGGAGCAGCCTTGGCTCGCTCGGCAATGTCGTCTATGTCCTCGGCTGAGGCCGCTCGAACAATAATATGGGTTGCCAATACCAGCACCAGCACAATCAAGATGAAAGTAGAGTCAGTTTTCATGACGAATTCTCTCTGAAGCAGTTTTCCCGGAATTCCGAGGCGCCATTATAGAGTGCGGCGACTCAAGAATCAAACGCGTCGTCGCTACTTGACGTAATACCTCTCCGATGTTAGAAGATCTAATCTGTGTGCCGATTTCCACTAATTCCACACTTGACGATCATTTGAAGGGGCCTGCCAAATGCTTACGTTTCAGGATCTGATACGCTCTCTGGAAAGGTTTTGGTCTGAAAGAGGCTGTGTCATTCAGCAGCCTTATGACATGGAAAAAGGCGCCGGCACCATGAATCCGGCCACCTTCTTGAGAGTCCTCGGTCCTGAGCCGTGGAAAGTTGCTTATGTTGAACCGTCTCGCAGACCTACCGATGGCCGCTATGGAGAGAACCCGAACAGGTTGCAACATTATTATCAATACCAGGTCATCTTAAAACCTTCGCCACTTGAAGTTCAAGACATCTACATAGAATCTCTGGCCGCGTTCGGCATCGATCCGCTGGCACACGACATACGATTTGTCGAAGACGACTGGGAGTCTCCCACCTTAGGCGCGTGGGGAGTTGGCTGGGAGGTGTGGCTTGACGGCATGGAGATCACCCAGTTCACTTACTTCCAACAGGCCGGCGGCGTGGATTTGAAACCAGTGTCGGTTGAACTCACCTACGGAATTGAAAGAATCTGCATGTACCTCCAGGGCGTAGAGAGCGTTTACGACCTCAAATGGACTAAGGACATAACCTACGGTGACATTCATCATCGGTCTGAAGTTGAAGGCTCAATCTATAATTTTGACCGAGCCAACCCTGACTTTCTATTCAAACTGTTCGATATGTACGAAGCCGAATCCGAGGCACTCTTCGACTCAGACGAACCTCTCGTGCTCCCAGGATATGACTATTGTCTGAAATGCTCCCACGCGTTCAACATATTGGACGCCAGGGGAGCTATAAGTGTCGCAGAGAGAACCGCCTACATTCACAGAGTCCGGAATCTTGCGAGAAAGGCTGCTCAGGCCTATCTCGCCCAGAGAGAAAGTATGGGCTTCCCCCTCATAAATAAATTTTCAGAAGACAGGTGCGCATGATGACCGGCGAGTTCTTGCTCGAAATCGGAACTGAAGAAATACCGGCAGGATTCATGGTGCCTGCCGCGGAATCCCTTGTGACTCTTTTCAGTAAAGCTCTGGAAAACGCTCGCATAGATCATGGTCCGGTAGAGGCTTATGCAACCCCTCGGCGTCTTATATTGACGGCTTTTGATCTGGCCGCCTTTCAGGCGACTGTTGAAATTGAGAAGATAGGCCCTGGATCGGCAGCGGCTTTTGACGAACACGGAAATCCTACCAAAGCAGCTATAGGTTTTGCCAGGAGTCAAGGCGTCGAAGTGGGCGACCTCCTCTTGGTCAAGACTCCCAAAGGCGAGCATGTAGCCGTGCGAAAAACAGAAGCGGGGCTGACGACGCATAATGTGCTTTCCGGCACCATCGCCGGGTTAATCGAAAAAATACCTTTTCCTAAAACAATGAGGTGGATGGACCTCGATGTACGATTTGCCCGTCCCATCCACTGGATTGTCGCCCTGTTTAATGGAGAGGTCTTACCATTTAGCTTCGGCAACATCCGTAGTGGAAATTCTTCGAGAGGGCACCGATTTACCCATCCCGAACCCTTTACGGTAGGCAGCTTTGAGGATCTTCGACAGTCATTGGAAAATCAGGGGATTTCGATTGATCCGGCCGTAAGAAGAAGGGAGCTTGAAAGGCAAGTTAAGGAACTTGCGGCTACGGAGGGGCTTAAGGTATTCGATGACCCTGAACTGCTCGATGAAGTAACTTTCCTCGTGGAAAGTCCTTATCCACTGATAGGAGAATTTTCCAGCGATTTTCTTGAACTGCCGGCCTCCATACTGATCACCTGCATGAAAAAGCACCAAAGATATTTCTCCGTCCAGGGACCGGACGGCCGGATAGCCAACCGTTTCATCTGCGTTAACAACACGCCGGTGAAAGATAAGGCAATATCGATCAAAGGCCACCAGAGGGTTCTTAAGGCGCGCCTCGAAGATGCGCGATTCTATTTTCGAGAAGACAGAAAACACCCTCTTTTCAGCCGGCTGGATGCTCTCAAAGGAGTGGTGTTCCATTCAAAGCTTGGCACCGCTTACGAAAAAGTTGAGAGGTTTACTTATCTTGCGAAGAAACTGGCTGAACATTTAGCCCCGGACAAAAAAGAGATGGTTGAGAGGGCTTCGTTGTTGTCAAAGTGCGATTTGGAGACGGGCATTGTTTACGAGTTTCCGGAACTCCAGGGCATAATAGGCAGCTACTACGCCAAGAAAGACGGAGAGCCTGAAGAGATAGCCACAGCCATCAGGGAGCACTATTTGCCGGCCCATGCCGGGGACAGCCTGCCAAAGGGCATTATTGGAGCCATTGTATCAATAGCAGACAGGATAGACACGATTGCCGGATGCTTCAGCGTAGGCCTCATCCCGACCGGGGCCGCGGATCCTTATGCTCTGCGCAGGCATGCCCTTGCCACAATACAGATACTTATCCAGATCGACCAACCGCTCGATCTCGACTGGTTGGTACGAGAAGCGGTGCAACTCCTTGAATCATGCCGACTGCGCCCCGAAGACCAAGTGGTGACAGATGTCATGGACTTCATTAGGACTCGGTTCATTAATTTTCACACATCGCGAAATTTTTCACTAGATGTCGTCGAGGCGGTAGTTCGAGCCGGATTCGAGGATGCAGTAGACGCCAGACGGCGCGTTGAGGCGCTCGATGAATGGAAAAACCGTGGGGACTTCGAAGCCATCATAGTTGGGTTCAAGAGGGTGACTAACATCCTCAAGGATGCAGCCCCAGTGGAAGTCTTACCGGAATTGTTCACGGAAGAAGCGGAGAGGAACCTCTTTTCGGCGTACAAGGAGGTTTCGGAACGCTCAGAACCCCTAATCAATGTGCGAGATTACGCCAAAGCTCTCGAAATAATGGCAGAACTCAGAACGCCCATCGACGCGTTCTTTGACAATGTTATGGTAATGGTCGAGAGTGAAGAATTGAGGACCAATCGGCTAGGATTGTTGATGCAACTGGCAAGCCTGTTCAGGCGCGTGGCGGATTTCTCATTTATCGGCTCGACTGCTCAAACCGATTAGAAGGTCATTAAATGTAGGATCGTCCGGTCATCCACTTCAGTTGGCCTGTGACATCACTGAACGTGCTGTATTAGGCGTTTCCTTCCAGCTTGACGTAGCGGAAATCAACCCATCCCGCACGGCCGGAAGGCGTAATTATCCTGAACCAAATCCTGCCCTCTCCATCAAGGTGTTTTTCCGTAACTTTCACTTGCTGGCCGGACATCAGCCTGTCCACGGCTGTGGAATCGGCTTGAGGACGCTGCCTGACATTCACTTGATCCTTAAGTATTTTCCCATGACGACTAAGTCTCATGGAATGGTCCTTGGAATTGTCCTCAATGGATTTATACCTGTCGGAACCTTCGGCCGCGGCCGCCGATGAGGAGGAAGCCTTGGCTTCTCTGGCAAAGACGTTGCCCATTGCGTCCGATTTGGATTTGTCCGTTCGCAATAGGCCTTCCTTATCTGTAAATTTATCGTTAAGGGGATTTACATCAGCGACCGTTTGCAATGACTTCACTTGTTGATGCTTGTCCGGAAGTTGAGTACGTAATACTTTGAAATTACTATCCATGTCCTTCCTAAGTTTTTCTATAAGCCCTTTCAACTCGTCCAGATTTCGCGTCTGCTGAGAGTTAGTCTTGGAATTAGCAGCGATGGCTGCCGCCCTTTCGTGAACCTGGGAGGACACTCGCACGAAGTGTATCTGGGCAATGCTGGTCACAAGCACTAGGCCAATGAGAATCCAGGAGAAGTATCGGAACGGGAAAAGCACTTGTCGTTCATCTTCCACGAGGTAAGAAGTTTCCACTTTCTTTTTTACCCAGAAATACCAGACTATGAGAAAAGCGCCAATCGCAGCGCATTGTAGCGATATTATTACTATATGGAGTAACATGAGCCAGCCCTCCTGCCTCGATATGGTCAAAATCTATCATTCGCTATTCACAAATGCAATAATTATATTAAGCATAGTATTATATAAACTTTGTTATAATTTGAAATCAGGCTATTTAATATCTTAACAAGATTTCTTATTGTGAGTTGAATTCGGCTTGGCGTGTCGGAGTGGCAAAAGGTGCTTGACTTACTTAGCCTCATCTGGTTACATGGACCTTTTAGAGGTTTAACGAACAGGTCGGGGATCCACCGTGAAAAGAACATATCAACCGAGCAACCTTTCTCGAAAAAGAACTCACGGATTCCGAATTCGGATGAGGACTAAAAGTGGACGCATCGTCCTCCAGCGGAGAAGGGCTAAAGGACGTAAGCGCTTGTCGGTCTGACGGTGAAGGCCTGGGACTCACAAGAAGCGATAGAATTCGCCAGGGTTCGGACTACCGGCGAATCATGCAGGAAGGTAAGAACTACCGTACGTCTTACTTCA
>CAINUH010000073.1 GCA_903853735.1 uncultured Desulfomonile sp.
CTGATCCCCTTTGGTTCGTACAACCGGATTTCAGTCATTGCACCAAAACCGATCTCCCTGCCCTTTCCGTTGAGCACGTGCTCCATAACGGCGGCGCCGGTCGGGTAGCGTGATGTCTTGGACTTCAGGGCCTCGGCAATGCCCATCGTCGCAAAGAGTTTGTCGAGATAGAGTCCGGTGGATGCCGTGTTGTAAACGACGGAGTCGGCATCAAGCAGGGCCTGCTTCAGGGCATCAACCGTCTCAACATCGGGGACTGGCGCCCCGGTGCGCACGATGATACCGACCCCCACTCGCCCCAACTTCGCCCGGGTCTCCGGAACAACCTTGCCCTCCCCGATGGCCGTTTCGATTGTCGCCGGGGGGGAAACCAGAATGTCGAATACTTCTCCTGCGGAAAGGCGCTTGGCGATCTGCGGCGCCGTATTGTAGAGGATCTTGAGCTCGTAGCCCAGATCGCGCCGGACCAGTTGGGCGAACGCTTCCAGGCCGGGCTCGACCGCACCTCCACTGATCACTGTGATCTCGGAGGCAGATACCGTGCCTGCCAGCAGAAAGAATGCCGCAATGATGATGCGTTTCATTGTCTCCTCCTCAATTATGGTTCGAATCGCGGTTGCTGTGGGCAGCCTTCAACCGGGTGTCCGCCTGTAGCGTCATAAAATCATGGTTTAAAGCTTTTCAATTGTATCTCTTTAATCTTTTTGAAGTGCTTCACATTACTTGACACCAGGGGCAAGTTATTTTCGACCGCCGTCGCTGCTATTACTGCATCGCCAGATCTGAGGCCTGTAGTCAATGTGTATTCTTCGATATAAATAGACGCACGATGTCCAATGTTTTCTGTAAACGGAAGGACAATGAAATTAAACATCGTTTAATTCATCTGTTACGGATTTCTGGGAATCTTTAGTTGACATACCAAAGAAAGGATGTTTAGTCATACTCATATTCTTTTTCTGTGATACTGGGGCCAGAATTTCCGGATCACCCTGCCGTCCGTGCCAGCTTCGCCTTCAGGTGTTTGGCACGGATATCCACGGCCCGTGCGGTTTCCTGAGAGAATTCATCCCATGTTGCGCCCATCGTATTCACTAGAGTCTGTATCGCTGCATGGAATGAATTTCCCGCTGCACCTTGTCTTTGCGGAGAAGCCTGAACCACCTGTACCCGGTAGCCGGAAGCCGCATCGGCTTCATTATAGAGCCGGAGGGATGTGGCATACAGCTTCTCATCAAACAACACGACGGAAGCACCCTTAATCGGTTCTCTCGTTACCGATTCCACAACCCATCCCCCTGTATTGTAGACGTCTACCCAGACCGGATAGCCACCAAAATCCTCATCCTCCTGATAGGGCTTATGGGTGTGTCCGAAGACGAAGGTGATGGCTTTGGGGAAAACCAGTTTATTTTCGTCGGTCTGGTTCTGATCTTCCTTCAGGAAACCGAGCAGTTGACGGTGTAGCGGCCCTTCCAGATACTGCCATAACCCCTTGCGTGCATCATCGCTCAAAAGTCCGTCTGTTTGGGAGCGTTCACTCTTTGTCAGATAC
>CAINUH010000074.1 GCA_903853735.1 uncultured Desulfomonile sp.
CCAGATTTCAGTGGCCATATTGGCAATCTTCTGCTGAACAAGTTGAAAGCTCCCAATTTTCTTGCCAAACTGTGTTCGTTCCAAAGAGTATCGTTTGGAGTGTTCAAATGCTGCGCGGGCCAGCCCCAGGGACAACGCGGCAGTCATCGCCCTGATCACTGAGAGTATCCTGAAAAGGTTTCCCACCCCTTGACCTTCTTTACCCAAGCGATTCTCCAACGGCACTCGAAGATCCGAGAACGCCAATTCCGATATCTCCGTAGCACGAGTCCCAAGTTTTTCAAATTTCTTGGAAACGAATAGCCCCGGATTATCGCGCTCAATCAGGAAAAAATTCAGGCCCCGCATCCCTTTTGCTTTATCAGTCTGGCAGAGTACCGTGAAGAAATCGGCAACAGGGGCATTGGTGATCCACGTCTTGGAGCCATTAATCACCCATGAGTCTCCGTCCTGTGAAGCGGTGGTTTTTACCCCGGCAAGGTCTGTGGCGGCATTAGCCTCAGTCAGTGCAAATGATGCAACCTTTTCTCCACGTATGGCTGGTTTGAACAGGCGTTCGTGCTGGTCCGGCGTGCCGTATTCAAAGAGAAAGTTAGTCCCCATGAGGCATTGCATGGCAGTGAAAGCTGCTACGCTCATGGAACCCCTGGCCAACTCTTCCACCATGACACAGAACTGTGTGTTGTTTCCCCCAGCCCCCCCTATGGATCGCGGATAACGTATTCCGAAGGCTCCGGTCTTGGCGATCTTCTCAAACATCCATCGGGGGAACTTCCCTGCTTCATCCATTTCACGGGCTGTAGGAATTATTTCCTCGTCGGTGAACCTTGCGAATGTCTTGCGTATCAGTTCTTCGGGTTTGGGTTTGGCAATGGCGTTCACTATTTTCCTCTCGATACGATTCGGTTACTGCTCTTTCACGGCGCGTGTCAAAGCCGGAAGAATTTCGAAAAGGTCGCCAACAATCGCGAAGTCGGCAACCTCGAAGATGGGTGCGTCGGGGTCCTTGTTAATAGCCACAATATATCGAGATCCATCCATACCGGCCCTGTGTTGAACCGCCCCTGAAATGCCGCAGGCTAAGTAGACCTCCGGTCTGACGCTTTGGCCTGTCTGGCCGACCTGATGTTCTTGCCCGAGATAACCCTCCTCAACTACGATCCGAGTGCAGGCCAACTCCGCTCCTACGGTATCGGCAAATTCTTTCAGGATGGAAATTCCTTTTGAAGAGCAGACAGGTCTTCCACCCGCTACGATTATCTTTGCACCAGAGAGGTTGACCCCTTTGTCTTGTCGCATTACACATTCAAGAACCTTGGTGAACTCTATACAGTCGGCCATTTCAATCTGTTCGAAAACGACTTCACCTTTACGCGAAAGATCCGGATTCATGGCTTTCATTATACCAGGCCGGACCGTTGCGGCCTGAGGTCTCGAAAACCTTGTCACGATTGTAGCCATGATGTTGCCGCCAAAAGCAGGTCGGGTCTGCAGTAGGATCTTTTCTTCAGTGTCTATGGCTAGGCGCGTACAATCTGCGGTCAATCCAAGACCCAGTCTTCGGGCGACTCTCGGAGCCAAATCTCTGCCCAGTTGCGTGGCAGCGATCAACAGGATGCCGGGCCTGTATTTCTTGACCAGTTCGCACAGTACGTGTGTGTAAGTACACGTCTTGTAGTAACCCAGGTCGGGATGTTCCACCAGTACGCAGCGGTCAGCCCCTTGCTGGATGAGCTTTTGTGAGTTTGGTCGGATGTCCGTGCCCATCACCGCCGCTACCACGTCTTCGCCCAAATCATCGGCAAGACCACGTGCGCAACCGAGAAGTTCATAAGCTGATCTGTGTAACACTCCCCCGTGTTGTTCCACAAATACCAAGACGTTCCTGAAATCCCTTAAATCCGGAATCTCACGAACCGGGACTTCGCCGCTCAACGCGTCAAATTTACATGTTTCCAGACATGCGCCGCAAAGAGTGCAACGGTCCTCTACCCATCTCGCCTTCTTATCTTCGATTTCCAGGGCTTGATAGGGGCATGAGCGACTGCATTTCCCGCAGCCATTGCAGTTGTCAATTTCGATACGGATAGCCATATCAATCTCCGAGTCGGATATTTCGCTCGCGAAAAGCTTCTATCAATTGGGAAGCTATTGCTGCGGGAGGGCCTTCCAGGTATTGAGTGTTCCGCGCTTCCTTGGGCGTGAATGTGCGCACTACCTGAGTGAGTGAGCCTAGGAGCCCCACATCGTACGCTCTGGCTCCAATATCGGCAGCATTCCATACCTCCACATGGGCACGGTCCGACGTGGCCTGTAGAATGCCTGCGACAGTGGGGTGACGCGGAGTATTAAGTGCCGATATACACGTTACCAGCGCGGGCAAAGGCGATTCAACATGTTCACAGCCGTCCTCTATGATCCGCTCTACAACAATTCTTTCTTCAGTGACTTCAAGTTGGGTCACATAAGTGAGTTGAGGGATTCCGAGGAATTCGGCAACCTGGGGGCCAATCTGAGCCGTGTCGCCGTCAATGGCCTGTCTACCGGTAAGTATCAAATCGAAATCCGCCATGCGCTTGATCGCCAAGCCAAGCGTTGTTGACGTCGCCCACGTGTCTGCCCCTGCGAATGCCCGGTCGGTCAGCAGAACACCTCGATCCACTCCCATAGCGAGTGCCTCACAGATTACCTCCATCGCCTGCGGTGGACCCATAGTAAGAACCGTCACATTACCCTGGGTCTTCTGTTTTATCTCCAGGGCTGCTTCCAGGGCATGTCGATCCTCAGGGTTTATGATACTCTCAACGCCTTCCCTGATGAGATTACCCGTGTTAGGGTCAATCCGAACCTCGTTGGTGTTAGGCACCTGTTTGACGAGAACAATGATGTGCATGAAAATCTCCATTGGAAATTGGAGCCGGAATATCTAAAAATAGCTTTGACAAGAGTCACATGTCAAGTTGTACTTGGTATTGAGGACGTGGATACCATTTTCGGAGAACATATTCATGAATAGGGCCTTTTTAGATCCTACCTTACGTGGACAATGGATTACCATTGATTCTACACAGAAACTGAACGTTCCGGATAACCCTGTCGTGGGGTTTATTGAAGGGGATGGAGTCGGTAGCGACATCTGGTCTGCAGCCAAGCCGGTATTTGATGCAGCGGTCCACAATGTTTCAGCCGGTGCTCGGGCACTAGCCTGGTGGGAAATCCCGGCCGGAGAAAAATCATTCCGCGAGACAGGAGAATATTTGCCGGAAAGTTCTCTTCAAGCAATAAGAAAGGCTAAGGTAGTTCTTAAAGGTCCTCTCACTACCCCGGTAGGAGGGGGATTCCGCAGCCTTAACGTTACGCTGCGAAAAGAACTCGATCTGTTCGCCTGCATACGCCCTATCCAGTACATTCCGGGTACGCCGTCGCCTTTATTAAGGCCCGAAGATGTGGATATGGTCTTGTTCCGAGAAAACACTGAAGACGTGTATGCAGGCATAGAATGGAGTTCAGGCAGCGAGGGGGCGGCCAAAGTTATCAGATTCCTCGAGGACGATATGGGGGTTCACCTTGATCCGGCCTCGGGAGTGGGCATAAAGCCAATGAGCCCTCACGCCACCAAGAGGCTCGTGCGGCGAGCGATTCATTTCGCGATCCAAAATGGCAGAGACAGGGTCACTCTTGTGCATAAGGGCAACATCATGAAACTCACGGAGGGGGCCTTCCGGGATTGGGGATATGAACTTGCCAAAGAAGAATTCCCTGATGTGGTAATTACCGAGAACCAACTGCGAGACGATTATGGCGACGTGATTCCCAATGGTAAGATCCTCCTCAATGACAGGATAGCCGACGCCATGTTCCAACAAGTGCTGCTCAGGCCCCGGGACTATCAAGTCCTTGCACTGCCCAATCTTAACGGAGACTATCTGTCTGATGCGCTGGCTGCACAGGTGGGGGGGCTGGGCATGGCCCCCGGATCAAACGAGGGGGACGTGTGTGCGGTTTTCGAAGCCACACACGGAAGTGCACCAAAATATGCCGGGCTCGACAAGATTAATCCTTCGTCCCTGCTACTGTCAGGAGTGATGATGTTCAGGCACATGGGATGGAACGATGTCGCCGACTTGATCGTCTACGCGGTGTCGGCCGTCATCCGGTCCGGCATTGTCACTTACGATTTGGCGCGGCTAATGTCAGGGGCCAGAGAAGTCTCATGCTCCGGTTTTGCAAAGGCAGTCATAGAACGTATGAACTCGGAGCAAGTCGCATGACGGCATTTATGAACGCCCGAAGAATCCGGAACCCTGAACGGTAGCCGGTTTCGTTACATTTGGAAAAAGGAATAAAAGGTTAGGTGGACAATGATAATTACTCGCACGCCTCTGCGTGTAAGCTTTTGCGGTGGAGGGACAGACCTTGCTTCTTACTACTTAACCCGGCAAGGGGAAGTAGTGAGTACTGCGCTGAACAAATATGTTTATATCACCATCAATAGGCTGAGTCCGTACTTTGAAAACCGCATACTCTTAAAATATTCCGAATCAGAACTGGTTGATACAGTAAATGAAATTCGCCATCCAATAATTCGTGAGGCCATGAAATTAACCGGCATTGTTGAAAGTGTGGAAATAGCCTCCATGGCGGACATACCGGCAGGAACCGGGCTAGGGTCTTCCAGCACCTATTCCGTCGGTCTGTTGCACGCCTTGCACGCATTCAAAGGCGAGTACGTTTCAGCCGCACAACTCGCCCAGGAAGCGTGCCGAATTGAGATAGAAATACTCGGAGATCCCATAGGGAAACAGGATCAGTACATAGCAGCTTACGGGGGCATCTGTCATATCCGCTTTAACCCGGATGAGTCCGTTTTCGTAGATCCTGTGATTTGCTCACCAGCCACACGCAAAGCACTTCAGGACAACCTGCTCATTTTTTATACCGGACTTACTCGGCGTGCAGGAGAAATACTGAAGCTGCAAAAGGCCAAAACCGAACAAAAAATGGACGTTCTTAATCAAATGAAAGAGCTTTGCGGACGCATCCTTGAAGTTCTTCGCGACGGCCGCTCCCTTCATCGGTTTGGGGAAATACTTCACGAGGGATGGCTTTACAAGCGCACTATCGTTAGCGAAATCAGCAACGATTTTATCAATAATTATTACGACAGCGCCCTGAGGGCCGGCGCACTGGGCGGCAAACTTCTAGGCGCCGGCGGCGGAGGGTTCCTCTTGTTTTATGTTGAACCGCAAAACCAGGATCGAGTCAGACATGCCCTCCAAGACCTGCAGGAACTCCCATTCAGCTTTGAGCCGCAGGGCAGCAAGGTGATTTACATTTCCGACGACGTTTAGGTTGAACTTGGTCGAGTTGATCGTATTTCAGTCACTCATTGAATTCAACGTTTTGGGGCTTCCCGGACCAGCTTCAGGCCATGTCCACCCATTCTGGGAGCTTTTCGCCTACAAGATAGATCTCGACCTTTTCGGGAGATTCCAAAAACAGTTCGAGTCTTTTGGAAAAATCTTTTCTCTGCTCGTGGTCGCGCCACTCTTGCCAGCGTTTTTCACTGGTCCATGTGCTTATTACCAGGAGCTTGTGGTGGTCCTCGCTGCTGATAAGAGTTTGGCCTGATACATATCCGTGCCGAAGTGTGGCTAACGACCTGAGTTCCAAAAGAACCTTGTACGCATCGTTGAGCTTGCCTTCCTTCAACCGTCTGGTGATGAGAACTTTTACGGCCATGATCTCCCCCTTGCTTGAACTACAGCGTCCTGGAAGTGTCAACTTCCGCCTGATTGAAAAGTAATACCCCCAAGAGTGAATAAAGAGGGTAATGTCATCCGTGGACTCCGGGGTTACGGGTGGTGTCCCCAGTCTTACAGGACCCATAAGCCCTGAAAGGGCGGCATAGAAAAGCCAGGGGGCATGAGCCCAGGAAAACTAGAATCACCGGTCCATGAGTACCTTCAGGAATTCCTCATCCGCATGAGAAAGAGTTCTTTCCTTGTTGATCACTATGTCTATGTCCAGAACGAACGGGCCCTCTTTAACGGGTAAAGCAATGAGATCCCCCCTGGCCAGATCTCGATCCACCCCCATCCGAGCAAGTAATGTTATCCCGTTGCCCGTCCTCACCATCTCTTTCAGGAAGTCGACATTCCCTGTTTCTATAAAAGCTGAAGTGAAGATGCCTCTTTCTTCGAACACCTCATCGATCACTCTCCGGGTACCGGATCCTTTTTCTCTCAATATCAGGGTCTCCCCCTTCACGTCCTCGATGGAAACAGGCTCTTTAGAGCAAAGAGGATGGCCGGGAGCTGCCAAGAGGACAAGTTCGTCCTGAATGAAAGGGATGACCCTTAATTTCTCATGGTAAGGTAATCTGCCCACAATGGCCAGATCATTTCGGTCGTCCATAAGGCTCTTGAGCATGTCCTCCGAACTTCCTTCCCCCAACTGTATTTGAATTTTTGGAAACGCTTTTCTGAACTTTGAAATGTAATCCGCCAGGAAGTGTCTAACGAGGGTCTTTGTGCTTCCTATTCTCAAGGGGGGTAGAACGAACTCGCTTTCTTCAGAGAGTATTTTTTCAGCCTCACCTACCAGCGAGAAAATCTTTTGGGCCACCTGATACAGACGCTTGCCGGACTCAGTCAATTCGAGACTTCTTTTCGTCCGCACAAAGAGTTGGACTCCGGTCTGGGTCTCTAATGCCTTAATCTGCAAACTTACCGCCGGCTGAGTAATGAAGAGCCTATCAGCCGCCCGGGTTATACTTCCCGAATTAGCCGCATAATAAAAGGCCCTGAACTGGTTAAGACTGAGATCCATAGGGCACGCGAAAAGAACAGAAACATAAGTTTGTCTTATGTTAATCATTAAAATTACTGCTTTGACATGTCAACAAAAATAATGCCATTTTACTAGTTCACTGGGAAACAGTTAGATCCACAAAACAAGAGACAATTTCCGAATCCAGTCATTTCCGGTCGGCAAAACACTCACCGACCGGCTTCATGGTGATAACCTTGTGAACAAAGGAGGAGCCTTATGGCTGAAGAATATGACGGCATCATACTGGGCGCCGGACCAAACGGATTGACGGTGGCAGCCTATCTTGCCAAGGCCGGCCTGAAAATCCTCCTTTTGGAAAAGCGCTTCGAAGCAGGCGGCGGATTGGCTACGGAACAAGTGACCTTGCCGGGATTTCTTCACAACACCCATGCGGTGTACATGCCCATGGTCGATTATGCCCCTCCACTGAGAGATTTTGACGAGTATTTGACGAAAGATTACGATCTCGAGTTTGTTTTCCCTTCGCTGGTAATGGCCATGCCGTTTGTGGACGGCTCGTCTCTGTGCCTTTACCAGGACACGGACAAGACATGCGAATCCATCGCACAGTTCTCAAAAAAAGATGCAGATACATACCGCCGAGTGCAGGAAAGATTTCAAGTCCTCACCGAAGACTTCCTCGGGCCTGCCACTTATGAGATGGCCAAGCCTGCATTCGAACAGATGATCAAGCTTCAGACAACCGACGTGGG
>CAINUH010000075.1 GCA_903853735.1 uncultured Desulfomonile sp.
CCATCCTGTAAATACCGCTTGGCTAGAACGGTCTCGATGCGAGGTTGCCGTTTGAAAAGCCAGTCCATAGCGCCGTAGAGTTCTTCCACCCCGGCAGACTCTATCCCCAGGGTCTCTCCCAGGGTCGTGGAAAGACTCTCCGGTCCCAATCCCCGCGCCATGGCAAGCTTGGAGGAAGGATCCAGTATCCGGGCCGCAATCATCCCCATCACCAGGGCCCTGTTTCGACTCTGCGCAGAACCGAGGATCTTATCGAGGCCCAATTGGGCCATTGTCCCCAGCACCGCTGCCACATGACCATGGGGAAGGGATCGCGTGATCTCAAATGTCTCCTCTGCTCCAAGAAAGGACTCCCCTTTCAAAGCACGCATCACCAGTTGGATCACCGAAAGCGGGAGGTGGGAAATGTTTCCCAGGGTCTCGTGCTTGACCTGTTTTCCCTGCCGGTAGGTACGCCTCAACAGGTAGCTTTCATAGACCTTCCCCTTGTAGTTTCTCCTAGTAACGGCTACATGTACGGGTCCGATTCTGCTTGCCATGGGGCAGATATGCTCACAGCACAAAGGCCATGTCAAGGGAAAAGCGACAATATTAGTGGCTACACTATTGCCGAAAATAACACCCATGCCCCCACAATCATTCACTAAAACACGGAAAGACGCGGATAACTTCAGTCTAGGGCCATAAAGCTTGAGTTGTCTCCAATACGGCATCCAAGAGTGACTTCCGAAGCGGCTGCCTCCGATGCAGTCACCTTGGACTGAACTCCGGAACGATCAGCATTCGGTTTTATCCGTTCATGCGAGTTATCGCAGACACCCATGCCGTTGGTCCTCTCTGGTGTTGTCCGCCAGGTTTACCCCCTCCCTCTATACGGCTCCCCGCGCGATTCCTTTTGCGAGGGGCCTGAAATCGATTCCGAGCGACGTCCCTGGGAGCATCGATAAGAGCTGCTTTGCCTCCCACTTCCCACAGGGTGTCCTCAAATCTTCTTGCGCTCTCAAACTCCTCCATGACATTCGCAGAACTCACAGTTCCTAGCGATGCTGGAATCAGTCAGTTGTGCCGAGGTATAAGTCCAACCCCTGCGAAGAAGCGGCGGAATAGACGCGTTCCAACGATTCGACGAAATGCTCCCGGCCGCGCCACAAGGGAAAGCTCCCAAGTCGTTTGACCAAAGCGGCGTGGATATGCGGGATCGAAACTGCATGTTCCTCTATGAGGTCCCTCACAGGAGAACGCCAGAAGAGTTCCGGATCTGCGGGGAGAGGTTCCGGGGGCTGCTTGGCTGCAAGTTCAGGGTCTTGCTTCCTGCTGTCCGGCTGTTTTTTCACAGTTCGGTCCCCGTTGACAGCGCCCAGTCCCCTCACCAGTTCGTCTCGATTCATACCCCGCAGTTTGAATATCAGGAACGGGTCACGGTCGAATTCCTCGCCGATGAGATAGTAAACTGCGGCGATGTGCTTACATGGATTGGACCAGTCGGGGCATGAGCAGTTCGTCTGCAGATCCTTAAGCTTCTGGGGAAAAAGAGAGATCTTTTGCTCCTTGAAGACGTCCTCTATGTTGTCCGGCATCTCGCCTGCCAGCAGCTTGGCCGCGAAGATCACCTGCTCTGAAAGAGCCTTAAGAATCTTGTTCCATTCAGGCCCGGAAAGGCTGTTTACCGTAATGGCTACGCCGTATGGCTTGGCCCTGGTCCCCTGAACGGCAGCGGTGACGGATCCCTTGGCTATGGCGATCGACACCACCTGTCCTCGTCGCGCGTAGGATCGACCACGGCCGAGCCTGGCGCCGATGTTGAAGCTTTCCAAGACCGCAATCCATCGCTTGGCCCACCAGCTCTGGCCGAAGCCGCCTCGCTTGGTCTGGGCCTTGATGCCTCCTTTGACCTCTCGTGGGGCCGCGGGAGTGTAGTAATCCGGGTAGTGCCAACGGCTCATCTCAGTCCCCCAGGGCTTCTTTTCTTAACTTCCACAAGTCTTTGAGGTCCTTGTTCGACAACTGGGTAATCCATCCCTCTCCCGTCCCGACGACCTTCTCGGCGACATCCTTCTTCCGCTCTATCATCTCGTCGATCTTCTCTTCCAAAGTACCGGCACAAACGAACTTGTGCACTTGCACATTCTTCGTCTGACCTATGCGGAATGCTCGATCCGTGGCCTGGTTTTCCACTGCGGGATTCCACCAGCGGTCGAAGTGGAATACATGGTTCGCCGCGGTCAGGTTGAGACCGGTCCCGCCGGCCTTGAGAGAAAGCACGAAGAGCGACGGACCGCCTGCTCCGTCTTGGAATCGCTCCACTATGCGATCCCGATTCTGTCTGGTGACCCCGCCGTGGAGGAAGAGGACTTCACTGCCGAACACCTCTTGAAGATGCTTCCGGAGGAGCTTCCCCATTTCCGCGAACTGGCTGAACACAAGGGCCCTGTCGCCGATACCCAAGACCTCTTCCAACATTTCGGTGAGACGTGCCAGCTTGCCGGAACGGCCCGGGATGGCCGAGTTGTCGCCGAGGAAATGCGCGGGATGGTTGCAGACCTGCTTCAATTTGGAGAGAGTCGCCAATATCAGGCCTTTCCGCTGGATGCCCTCGGAGGATGTGAGGCCTTCTTCGGTTTCATTCACCACCGCGGCGTAGAGCGATGCCTGCTCTTTGGTCAACGGGCAGAAAACTTTCATCTCCATCTTGTCGGGCAGATCTGCGATGATCGATTTGTCGGTCTTGAGCCGTCGCAGGATGAACGGCCCCGTAATGTGCTTTAGTCGCTCAGCCGCTTGCGGGTCTCGCTCTGCCTGAATCGGCACAAAGAATTTCCGTTTGAACTCAGCTTGGCTCCCGAGAAATCCGGGATTGAGAAATTCCATAATGGACCACAGGTCTCCGACGTTGTTCTCAACAGGAGTTCCCGTAAGAGCTATTCGATAATCCGCTTTGAGAGACCTCGCGGCACGCGCCTGTTGCGTCTCGGGATTCTTGATGTTCTGGGCTTCATCCAGGATGAGGCCTGACCACTGGATGTCTTGAAAGAGTTTTGCATCCCGGTGCAACAAGCCATAGCTCGATACAACCATGGCATACTTTGCCGCTTCTTTCTTGAAGCCGGCGCCCTTGTTTCTACCGACTCCGTGATGAATCATCACGCGAAGGTCGGGAGTGAATCGAGACGACTCTTTCTGCCAGTTGTTGACCACCGTGGTGGGGCAGACAAGGAGAACAGGCTTCTTACCGTTGGAGTTCCGGTAGTGCTGGATGAGGGCTAGAGTTTGAACCGTTTTTCCCAAGCCCATGTCGTCGGCAAGGCAGGCTCCCATACCCCATTGAGAAAGGAAACCGAGCCAGGACAGCCCCCTGGTTTGGTATGGCCGGAGTTCCCCCGAGAAGGCCCGATCGGGCTGGAGGTCTGCGAATCCCGCAGCGTTCTCCAGTTGCTTGAGCAAGGTGCCGACCCATCCCGTGGCTTTCACCTTTTCAAGTTGGAGCCCTCGGGGGGCTTCCTTCACCCCCAAGGCAAGCTGGACTACATCTCTTACCGTCGCCTTCTCCGATACTTTTTTCGACCAGAGATCTACTGCCGCCTGGATCTGTTCCGGGCTGATCTCTACCCACTGCCCCCGTATTCTCACAAGAGGGGCCTTGAGCCTGGCCAGGGATTCCAGTTCCTGAAGCGTTATACTTTGATCCCCGATTGCCACTTCCCAGTCGAATTGCACGATGTCGCCCAGCGAAAGCCCGCTGCCGGCTTTCATCTTGGGACTCTTCACGTGTGCGCTGAGGGACAAGCGAAGCTTCGTTCCCTTACCGGTCCACCAGGCTGGGAGCATCACGCCGAATCCGGACTGCCTGAGCAGAAGGGCATTTTCCGTGAGGAAATTATGAGCAGCCTGAGGGTCGAGCGCGTACCCGGCAGGGCGAGCACTCTTCAGGCTCGCGGCCATCTCCCGGCAGATAGACGAGGCTTGCCCCAAAGACGTCAAAAGATATTCCGTCACCTCGGGACCAGCGATCTTCAGGCCGGTGGGCTTGGTCAGACCGTTGTTCCAGGCGTCTTCCACCGGGACCAGGAGGCTCAGATCATCCTTGGGCTGAAAGAGAAAGCGGACGTACCAGGATTCCCCGGCGGATTTTGCTCGTCCCCTCTTAGGTGGCTCTGAAACGGTAGGCTCTTCCAGGCGGAAACAGAGGCGAAGCGGGGACAAAGCCGTGACCGCAATGGGCCTGGACCAATCGCGGACATTGTCGGCAAGACCGGACAATTCGCCTTTGTCACCAAGAATCCGGTTGTCCTGAGATTTCAACGCGGAGAGCCACGCGTCATGGGCGCTCTCGAAGGCACTCCCTTTTCGGCGTTTCGGAATCGACCGTTCGCCCCGACTCGAAGATCGAACCAAATGGTCGAGGGCACCGCCAAGAAACGCCTTTAGTGGATCGATGGCGGGCTTTGTAGGCGGTTCGGCCGAACGGATGTCGATGAGGGCCCGAGCCGCGGGAGGCATTCTTCGTGCAAGGTGCGTCAGGCTTTCGGTATCATCGCCGAGATACACAGGAATCCACACGGCACAGAACAAGTCGTCACCTGATTCAATCGAGGGCAGGTATTGCTGACGAGCAACGAGGGAGCCGGAAAACCGAAGCGCGTCGGACCAGAAACTTAAATCATCACCTATCACCACGCCCGGGGCGAGAACTTTCTTTCGTGAACAGGTACAGAGAAAATCGACGGCTTCGCTCCATTCCATTCGGTAAGCGGAAACGGTCCAAGGGCAGAGCTTTGCCTTCCCCCTTCCAGGGGGTTGTTCACCAATGAGGGGGCTTGACGGGATTGCTTGCCCGGCCCTTGTCGGGATCCACGCGGCGAAATCGTAGAAACGCTTCTTTTCAGGCTGGATATTCGGAACGGCTTCGGCGAGCACGAAGACGAGGTCGTGCATGTCGGCGCCATAGTAGTACCGTTCCGCCTTTTCTTTGAGGCCCCTTTCGGGAGAGTTCCGTTTCTTAAGGGCCTTTTTGGGCTCGGAGATCTCTCCCCAGAGAAGTATCCGTCCTGAATGCATGGCTGCGTGGACTATGATCATCTGATGCTGTCCTTTGTCACAGTTGCCCATCGAGGTGCCGCAACCATCAGGCACCGTCGAGGGGCACACCCTGCGGAGGTTTCCGTACGAGACCGTTAGTGCAATTGGTTGCAGGCCGGAATATCAAAACCATCGGGTCATGTCAAGCTGGCTCAAACGAGTAAATCCTGGGCCTCGCCACATGACGGTTCACTCGCCCTCATACTGATTCAAGCGTTCCTTGATACAATACCTGCTCCCGAGAGGCTCAGATTGGCAATAACCCGGATAATGTTCCGGATCGTTATGGGACGAAGTATGGACGACGGACTTCCACGGGACCGGGAAGGTCAGGTCTCGCGGTAAGATGGACGCGTAGACAATGGCCTCAATGACGCGTGTTTGTTGATTTTCCAAGGGGGGAGTGGGGGATGGTACTGCGGGCTCTACAGGTAATCTCGACGCTCTCCAAATCTCGGGCAGTCCGTCGATCACCAACACAGATCAAACCCCTTTGAGATCAAGAACCCCGGACTTATCTGGTCCGCTCAAACCTTGATACGTGCGGCAAGCCTATTCCTGGACTTCGAGGAAGTCGTTCGAAGGGAAGGCATCCTCAGGCGGGGTCGACCAGGCATATAGTTGTTTCCTCCCCCCTTTGAACCGTCCTGTAGGCCAAGGAGAAAAGCATTGGGCGAGGCTGGCTGGATCTACGCAAGCGCCGCCCTTGCCGCTGTGACGCAACTGCCCCTACCCCCCCGCCGGGGTTCATACTGCTCTCATGCCACAACATTTCTTATACTTCCTTCCGCTTCCACAGGGACATGGATCATTACGACTGATTTTCTCAGACCGGGCTGGCTCGGAGGGATTCAATGCCTTTTCCAGGTCCGTGATGTCTTCGGGTTTATCGGGTTCCAACCCGATGACATAGTGCCGGCCGTTCGCGGCGCATTGCTCTGCTACATATCTTGCCGTTCGTTCTGTCTGTACTCGGACGACAATCGGTCTTGCCTCTGTTCCAATTCTTGCCATCTCACTTTCCATCCGATCCTTTTGCTTTGTGGCCCCATTCGTTGGCTCGGGGCTCGGCTTGCCGGCGTCCGCGGCAGTCCGCTGTTCGGTTTTTCGTTCGTGTTCCGCTATTATGTCGGCAAGGGCTTCTATGTCCGCACGGACTTCCTCCAGCGGCTTTCCCGCTATCTTTGACGCTCTTGCCAGTACTTCATCCGTCAGTTCGATATCAAACGTAACAAGCGTCGAGCCACACTTCCTGCATACCGCACTATCTACAAAGAATTTGTCTCGGTAGGTCTTGAAGAAGACGTACCGCACGGCATGGTTCTCTTTCAGATGATAGGCGATCAGTGCCTGCGTTTCATCCGAGTTGCGATCAGGCTTTGGCACGCCTCCTACTCTGAACACCCGTCTCTCGAAATCGTCAGTATTGCCGCAGTCCTTGCAGCGTACCGGCCTCAGAACGTTGAAGTTGGAAGTAGCGGTGAGGCTTGCGGTGTCGTGTTCTGACAGCAATCTTATCTGAATCGGCCTATTCACTTGATCCTCTCGGTGCTTCCGAACTCTTGTCCCTCTGGTTCAGAGACAAAGCGTCATGTGCTCTTGAGTCGCCGTAATTAAATGAGCTGGATATCGTTACCACAATAGTTCCGGGTCTCACACGGTTCCGAGAAACAGCCCTGTCTTCTACGCCACGAGTCGGCTACGGGGATTGTCTTGCCCTGAGTTCCGCATCGGTCGGTCCATCTCGCTGGTTCTAAGTACTCTCTGTCCGATACGTCCTTTAGCCCCGCTCAAACCAGCCCGTTGTCTTCAAGATACCCGGCCCCAATTCTGTAGGTCAACTGGAATCTTTGCGCCCAGCACAGAGACTGCGGTCCGAGGCAAAGGGAATGGGCATGTGCATTAGGCTTCCGGCCCCTCCCTTCCACTCCGTGCGACATCCGTCAGGGAGTGCAGGGCGAATCGGTATTCCCGGGCCTAACACCGCCTTAAGGGCACAACCTGTAGTTGCGACCATCATGATTGGCGTTTCATCTCATCTTGCAGACGCGTTCATGAGAGCGAAAGCCAAGCGGACGACACGCGCCTGGACGCAGCAATTTGTTTCGGGTGCGGCGTATGATCGCGGGAGTGACCCCGATTGGGTTGTACTGTAGGCCTAGGGGAGGACCGTTTTCACGGCAGGCTGGATCAACGCGTTCAAGCCTCCTTAACGGCGGGACGTATCTGTCCGGAGGATCCGTTCAGGGGGATGCCTGTCAAGCGTCCTGAAGAAGGTCATCATGAAGCGCTTTCATTTGCTGGGACGGATGTGTTAGCCCCCCCGGTTTGGCACGAAAGGAGCCGAGTGCTCCCTGAAATGGTGCGCATAGGCGCGCCATATCGCGACTATTTCTCGTTTTTTTTTGCGATAGTGCTGTGATATGCGCTCGTCCCATGAATCGGGACGATGCGATAAAGCTCTATCGATCCGGCGAGAAGCCGACAGTTGATGTGCTGGTGGATTTGGGTCGGCGCATCGAACAGCTTGAGGAAACTGTGGCGAGGAAATCGACAAA
>CAINUH010000076.1 GCA_903853735.1 uncultured Desulfomonile sp.
AGACTTTCCGTTCCTCAGCGCGCACCTGTGAAGGTATCGTAGGGCAGATGTCCAAATTTGCGACTATAGTTCCGGGACTGGTCGTTCCATCCACCAGCCTGTGAAGATCCTCCGCAGAAGAAGCTAGGGGCTCCAGTTTCGGCTTCCCATCCTCCACGTAAACGGTCTGGCAAGAAGAAAGGACTGTATCCGCAGGCCGAGTCAACGTTAAATTCTTGACCCGGACATTACCGGAAACGACCGTTATGACGGTTGTCGTTGGGATGTAAACCTCTACGATGAAATCCACCGGCTCATCACTACTAACGGGCTCAATGGAAGCCGCGGGGGTTAGGACCATGTACGGAGCGACTGAGCTTCCTTCGCTCTGCTTGGTCACGCGAAGAAGACCCTGCGTCATTTCAATGACATCTGTCGGGCCGCGGTCAGTATCTTGTGTTGCAAGGAAGATGGAGGAAGAACCGCCAATCGAGTTCAGTATTCCCGTTTTCCACTTGAGGAACAGTATCCCGTTTTCGTTCGTGCTCACCGTGTTCCACGCCTCGACCTTGGTCCCTACAACCAGTTTTGTCGGCTCCTTGTCTCGGTCCACAACTATGTTCGCGTCCCCCTGGACGGCTTGTACCGAGGCGCTCGGTGGGCCCACAACCTGGGCGTTGGACGAGGCCGGACCAGCCCCCGTGACACAACACATCGTGGCAATGACGATTGCCAATTTCATGCTTCCGGCCCTTGTCGTTTCTGTCTTCATGCCTCTTATTCCCTCTTCTTCCTTTAGAGTTTGAATGCCGAGTTATATCACTTAGCCTCCGACTGGAACGACGAGGCATGCCCCTACCATAGTCTTGACTCGAGACTCAATCCTGTACTGTTATCTGCCAAGCAGACCTAATGCGCCTACTACGATCAAATAAATCCCGATGATCCATGTCACGAAACGAGGCGCTATGAGTATCAAAATGCCGGCTATCAAGGCCACCACCGGCTGAAGTTGCAGATTTATATTCATGTCTTCCTCCATGGGACAATCGCTTCGCAGAAGCTATGTATATTTCGATTCATGCTTAGGAACTCCATCTCTAACGGCGTCCAAGATCCTTGGACCAGTTCTTCCAACCCTGCCAGCCTGATCTCCGCCGATAGAGCATAATCTTGACTAATCCGACCAGGAATAGGAGTATCACCGCCCCGATCGTCGCACTAATCAAGGATCCGATCAGTCCGTGAAGAAAGGACAACTTCAAGGAGCCGAACAGAAAGCCCCCGATGAACGCGCCTACGACTCCTACAACCAGATTGATAACTAGACCGGCTCCTCTTCCTCTTATAATTTGTTCGGCCAGAAAACCAGCGACAAGTCCTATTATCAAGAACCCTATCAATGGCTCAATTGGCATATTGATTCTCATGTTTTCCTCCTGCGACAATTAGTAAAAAACAATGTCCGTCCCGGGAATGCGCGTCCATGCTTCACCAACAAGAACTGTGAGGCGCCCTGTTCGAATCATTTTCTAACTCTTCCTGAGATGAGATTTGGTCTCAGCCTAGTTTTTTCCCCCAAAGAAGTCTCGGATTTTCCCATACCATTCAGAGTCAGTAAAGTTCGGCCATTTCTTGCTTTCAAAGTTGGGAGCTTTCTCTAACTGACCCTTGTCCATGTCGACAATGATCGTGTCGGCTTGAGCGCTTGTTTTCACGGCTTTCCACGGAATCGGGATCAATCGGTCACCGGTCCCAAGCAAACCCCCAGGGGCCAAAACGATATAGTCGAGACATCCATCCTTGTTCAGCACTATATCTTCGATCTTGCCGAGGTCCTCTCCTTTCTGACTTATCACTTTTTTCCCGAGGATCTTACTGACCCTGTCAGCCTGCTCCATGACGGTTTTTTCGCTTGTTTGACTC
>CAINUH010000077.1 GCA_903853735.1 uncultured Desulfomonile sp.
TGGGTCACGCATGATGGTGTTTGCGTTATAGTCGAAATGGCGCCCACCGAGAAGGATCAACGGATAGTCGGGATTCGGAGTAAGGGCCCGGCCTTCGGTCTGAGGGTCGATAGATTGAACCCAGTCGGCAAGGTCGGGGATGTAGAGATTGATTCGTCCATTCTCAGTGCGGACAGCCTCCAGTACGTTTCTGGGATCGCATTTACCTATCCATAAGCCCTCTGGATGGTCAAGAATGGCCTTGAAGATCTCTTCACCCATCGTCATTCCCGAATCGAAACCCGCCCGATCTGCGTGTTCGCGAAATGATTTCGGCGTCGTCTGAAGAAGTCCCCAGAGCGCTGCCATATTCATTGATCCCATTTCCTTGCCCAGAGTCTTGGCGAGCACGAATGGTAAGACTTTCTTAGCTTTTGGTTCGGATGCAACGTACTGCATCAGCGTCATGCCGAATTTCAGCCGGTCGCCCCGAGCTGAATCATACAGCGTTTCCGGTATATCCGGGATCAGCCCTAATTTGTCAGCCAAACGCACATAAATCTCACTTTCTTCAAGACATGACCCTTCGGGCTCAACCACCGGTCTGCGCATTTGGAGGAATATCTCCGGATAATTCCAGGTCAAGAACGAGGTGTCCCACTTCTCATACGCGGACCGTGCAGGTAGCACATAATGCGATAAAGTGGCCGTTTCAGTCATTGCCACATCTATGGTGACGAGCAGATCCAGTTCCTTGAACGCCTTTTCGTATGCGGTGGTGTCTGCGAACGATCTAAGAGGGTTGGAACCGCTGGCAATGACGGCTCTCAGCCGATCAGCCTTGTCGCTCATTATCTCTTCAGGCATCACGTTCGGCGGGAAGATGCCCATGATCGCCGGGAATCCGGTCTGCACAGTGCGCCAAGCTTTCGGATCGCGTTCATCTGAGTGAGAGCCCATGGGCATGAGGCAGCCCGCAAGCATGTTACCGCCGGGAACACCTATTCTTCCGCAAATGGCTAGGAGAATAATCTGAAGGTACGAGACCGCAGTACTGTGGCGATTCATCAGAACGCCCAGGTCGGGATGAAGCGAGGACTTTCTCGTTGCGAAAAGCCTGCAAAAATCGCGAACCTCTTCAAATTTCAACTCACAGACATTCAAAGCGGCTTTCGAGTCAAACGACTCAAACCAGGGGCGGATCCCGTCGAAGCCTGTCACGTGTTGAGCAATATAGTCGGAATTGTGCCAGCCTTCCTCCAGGATTATGGAGATCATTGCTCGCGTCATCAATGCGTCGCTCCCCGGCCTTAATGCCAGGTGTATGTCGGCCCGTTCCGCTGTTTCAGACTTGCGCGGATCGATAACTACGAGCAGTTTGTCCGGATCGTCCGCTATCCGCTTCAAATGACGACGAGCCTGAGGCATTTGGTGGCTCATCCAACCATTCCAGCCAACCGAGACAAGCATGTCGGTGTTGTGGTCGTCAGGAACCATGATCTGATGCTGACGACCAAGAGTCCTTCCTGTAACCCAGAACAGCCCCGTCAGCTCTTGAGCCAGTGCACTGTAA
>CAINUH010000078.1 GCA_903853735.1 uncultured Desulfomonile sp.
TCTTTCTCGCAATCTCACTCCTGACCTTCGGCCTCCCCTTCTTCAGCGCCTTCTCCAGGCCATCATTCGTGAACCCGTCCGCAACGGCCTTCTGGAAGATGTCCATCAGGTAAGGATGGTCGATATTGGCCGCAAAGATGTACCCCTGGGAGACCCCGATCATCCCCTCCCGGAGGGCGTTTTGGATCTCCTCGGGAAGGCTCAGAATCGAAAAACACCTTTTTACTGATGTGCTTGATTTTCCTGATACTTTCTGAATTGCGGCCACAGTGGCCGCAACTTCCTGATCGAGCCTTGTCGGGTCACGATCCATCGTGATAAAAGCGTTCATGGCAAAATCAAGATCCGCGTCCTGATGTCTCACCAGGAAGTATGAGAGGAGCGCATTCGCCTCGTCGATCGGATCGAGGCCTTCACGCTGGAGGTTCTCGGTCAACTGCAAGGCAAGGATCTCCTCCTTGGCCGTGATTGCATCGATCACCCGGGCGGGGATTGTCGCCAACCCGAGCTGCTGGCAGGCGAGCAGACGCCGCTCTGCGGAAATCAGCAGATACTTGCCGTCCTGCAAGGTCACGATGATGGGTTCCAGCACCCCCTTCTCGCGGATGGATTCGACCAACGCCAGGAATGCCTCCCCTGCCTGGTCGATCCGGGTGCGGATCTGATCCTGAATGATGATCAGCTCCAATGGAATCTCGAAGAACACCACCGATTGCGCCGCTTTCGCCGTACTGCTCTTCTTGGTCGCCATTTTCGTCACCTCCATCGTCAATGGTAAGTCTCCCTGCCACGCGCGGCAGGCCTGCACACGCCTCGTGACCCGGTACCTCTTTCAGCAAAGAGTGATCCGCGGCATCAGCCAAATTTGAGAGGTTGAACACGAAAACGAGATTCAGGGGAGATCGAGGTTCCGCATGAGAGACATCGAGCCCCCTCGGGCAGGGGCTCTTCAGCAGGGAAAAGGGTCGCAGAGATCAGCGGTTATTGCCGCAGGTCATTCCACGTTGGCGAAAACAGTAGAGAGAATGCCGATCCTTGTCAAGACGAAAGACGAGATTCTACTTCCGCAGATCATCCAGGAATTCGGACGCGGGATCGACGCCCGTCACGAGGAGATGATCCCTCGCTATTTTAGACTGTTGTATTTTTTTGAAGTCCCTTTCGAACTTTCCACGGGGTACTTCTCACGGTTTACTTCGAGTTTTCTTCCAACGACCTCCTCAAGGGAAATGCCGAGGTCGTGACACAGGTATGTGAGAAGAATTGCCACATCGGCCACTTCGCTCTCGATTTCAGATCGCTGTTGTTCAGCAATGGCTGTGATTTCAGAATCGCGAGCCCAGCGAAAAAGATCGAGTAACTCCGCAGATTCAACGCACAAAGCCGAGCTGAGATTGCGAACGGTGTGAAACTGCTCCCAATCCCTCTCCCGTCGGAATGCAAGCAAAGCCTGTAGAAGAGTGTTTGAAATCATCCCAGTTCCTGACTCATGCCTGAAACTTGTTGTGGTAATGCCAGTCCAATCGGTCCGGATCGGGGCGCATGGATGGATGTACCGGCACAATCGATAAAGGTTCGTTATCGAGTCGGTAGTAAATCTTGCCGTTGAACCATTCTTCTTTAATCCGTCGACTGACCTTTACCCGAAGCTCCGGGGTGATACTGACCAGACCGGCATCGAAAAGCCGATGGAAGTCCGCTCGGAGCAGAAGTCCGTTCCGGACATCGTGTCCACCCTCTCCTGAATAGGGAACGATGTGCGCCGCTTCCAGCGCCATCAGCGTGCTCTCCCCCGTAATGGCGCAACGTCGCTGATACGCATCGGTAACCAAAACCCGAAAAGAGGATTGTCCGAGTCTCGGCCGGACTTCAACCGGGGAACCATATTTTTCGCCCGGCTCTGCGACCATTGGAATCTCTCCGCTATTAGCAGTTTCAAGTGGCTGGGATGTCATGCGCTGTTGGACGTCGTACCATATCTCTCGGCCTGCACCTATGGTCGAGTCGTACATCTTCCCACGCACGATGTTTGATGACCAATCGGGGAGATCTGCA
>CAINUH010000079.1 GCA_903853735.1 uncultured Desulfomonile sp.
CCGTCTTCTACATCGTTCATATCCTTCATCAGGGTAAGCTCGACAGCCAGAGTCTTTCCGCCACCAGCCTCCATGTAAATGTCTTCACCGCGGATTCTTTCACCCTCAAAAGCCGGACCGTAAGCAACAGGAACCGGCACTTCCGTTACCGTTACCTTCAGTCCTCTGACCTCAATCGCCTTTCCAACAATGTCTTTGTGCGGAATGTTGGATACAACATGCTCATACGTGCACACACCGGTGGGGAGAATCTGGGGAATCGGCGTGTCTGCGATGGTGGGGAACCCGTAGTTGATGACCCCCGCAGCCGCCGCATACCACTCATCGCTCACGTCGCCCAATGCCAAGACGAACGCAAACACACGATCCTTATTGTAAATAAGGATTTTCCTGAAATCGCCTGGTTCTATGCCTCCAAAGCTCAGGGCAGCCCTTGTGGCGAACCCCACTGCGAAGATAGCCGATGAGATATCTGGACCGAACGGAACCAGACGTGTCGGCCAGCCTACCTGGACGCCTGCCTCTCTGAGTTGCTGTGAGAATGTGGTGCCATTGTGATTTGCGGCCATGAACACGTACAAGTTCTTTTTCTGCAGTTCAAGCGCCATTTCAGCAGCTATTTCTTTTGTCGGTGCCGATCCCACGACAGCGGCAAATCCGGGCGCAGTACCATCCACAAACTCAACGCCCCTCTTTCTGAGAATAATGTCGTCCGCAGCGCCCAGCCAAAGCTGCTCATCAGTTGGATCTTCGGCTGGAAGATAGAAATCGGGGTCTTCCAGGTAACGTATCGCCTCTATAATCTCATAATTGAACAGTGACGCCATACCGGCATCCAGAACTGGGCCAAGGTATGGGAGGTGAGCCTTTTCCCTGGGCATCGGAGGAATCAGTTGTTCAGACCGGTCCAACACTACTCCGCAATCTCCCAGGCATTTTACCGGAAAACCTAAAATTCCGTAGATGACAGGTAGGTAATAACCGGTATTCGGGAAAGCCACTTCTTGCTTCTTTCCATATTTTTTTTCGGCCTTCTCGTATTTTTCTCGGGCTTTTTCGTAGACCTTGTGTGCACCGGCTATAACGTTTCCAGCTATGATTTTGGACACTGTTTATATCCTCCTTGAAATTAAGCTATCAACTCTGACAAGGGGAGGCAGGACCCTCCCCGATTTTGGCAGCCTATGGCCAATCACTATAAAGCTATGTCTCGCCTCATGGCCATATCCATCAGTACTCGCTCTCTCGCCTTGTCGATACCTAGAGCCTTTCTCTTGGCATCGATCTGTGCAATGCACCTCCTGGCCATTTCGTAAGGATCTTTTTCTACGAAGTCCCACCGTCCTCCGTATATCTTTTCAATATCTTTGAAAAGGTAATTGGTGCAAATATCTTCGTTGATGGTCGGGAAACCCACCCCAAAGAGTACGTAGCATCCCGATGCGACAAAGTACTGACCAATGGATACTGCTTTTTCGCTCATCCACTCCGGAGCAACTCCAACTGCGGGCAGGTCGGAAATGTCATCTCCTAGTCCACCGTCCCTGACTACCGCTGTCGCTGCCATGAGTATTCTGGTGTTGTCTACACAGGAACCCATGTGCAGAGCCGGAGGAATTCCCACTGTCTCACAAACTTCCTGAAGACCATTGCCGGCCCATTTTTTCGCCGCGTCCGGACTGAGCAACCCTGCCTTCCCTAAAGCTATGGCTGAACATCCGGTGGTGAGGACCAGGACGTCATTCTTGATGAGTTCCTTAGTGAGTTCTACGTGCAAATAGTCGTGCTTGATCCGGGCATTTCCGCAACCAACGATGCCTGCAAGCCCCCGTATACGACCATTGATGATGTTGTCGTTCAGAGGCCGATAACTCGCGCGAAACATGCCACCGAGCATGTAGTTTATTGTTTCATGGCTGAAGCCTACAACCATGTCTTGCTGTTCCGTGGGTATTGAGACCTTGTTCTTGTCACGGTTCGGGAAGTTGTCGATGGCTTCCCGAACAATGGCCTTCGCCGTTTCCAAACCGTAACGCTCGTCGTATGCG
>CAINUH010000080.1 GCA_903853735.1 uncultured Desulfomonile sp.
CGTAGTACATGGATCGGGCTCCTCCCATGGAAACTCCGTCCACACCCACAGATCCATCCGCGACTCTGTAGCGGTTCTTCAGCGCCAAAATGAGTTCGTCCATTATATATGACTCATATTCAGGCGTTTCCAGCCTTGCCATTACCGAGAGTAGGGGCGAGTATGGACAGGCCAGGATTACCCCAGCGTATGGCTGCTTTTCCAGCCTCGTGTTGAATGCGTCAAGTTCGGACGGTTTGACCAGCCCCCTGAAATCTTCGGCTTGAAGGTGATTATTCTGAAGCGTATACACGGCCTCATCAGTTTTGTAATAGTGCATCCACGCAAGCGCTCCACTCCTTGGAGGCTTTGCGCATTCTCCGGCTCCCCCGAAGACAATGATGAGAGGATATTTCTTGTCACGACTAGTTTCGTAATCGTAAGGCAGGGTGACCACGGCCATTGCCTGGGGAAAAGTCCCGGATGGCAATATAAAGTATTCGCCGCCTGTCTTATACCCTGAAATTCTCTCGATTATTGGTTCTTGAGGAGCCTGTCCGCCTGTGGCGCCAATGAGTCTTTCCCCGGGCTGCGAAGGTAAGACGGCAGACAGCTTGCCGGGACCCTCGGGACGAACCCTCGATTGACCGGTTTGCAAAGGTTGCATGTTCCTGGCCTTGTTTGCTTGCTCTCCCGAACTCCGTCCTGGGGTGTTACCTGAACTCTCGGTCCGGTTCTCAGGGGGGTTGGAGCATCCTACCAAGACTACCGCCAATAACATCATGAGCACGTTTGCAATCGCTTTTTTACTGAGTAGCGCTTGCTCTTGTAACGTCGGCGGGCAGGGACGCCCTCCACACTGAACAATTTCTTCTCCCACAAGGCTATTGTTTTGACAGCGAATCAGTATGAGATGCGGCTTTTTTCCAGCGGGCATGGGCGGGCTTCCCCAATGGCTTTTCTGACGGGCATCATGTGCCCCAGCAATGTCACGTAGTGGCTAAGACGATACGAAAGGCGTGATTTCACCAAAGACCCGGCAGCGGCCTGTTGTCCCTTTGGGCCTGCTGAGACCTCGCCTCCGGCTGTTCCGGTTTAGTGTGTCCTTGATTCGGAGATGCACCGATCGCTACCGCGGGCAGATCCTGGTTGATCCCCAATGCTCTGAAATTTTTCTTGAACTGTTTGGAGAACCAGTACAAGGCCTGATGGCCGTTAGGATATCGATATGCACAGTAACCGTGAGGACAGCTTTGAAAAACATTGATCTCAACCGGGAAACCTTCGCCCTTCATGCTTTGGACCAGATCGTACAGACGGCCTCGGTTGCTGTAACTATTGCATCCATCCTTGACGTTGGTATTGATATTATAAGAAATCCCCCCGGCCTTCTTTATTCCGGCAACATTTCTTCCCCAGACCTCACCTGTCATGGGATAGCTTCCGAGGTCGGTCTGCTGGCCGCCTGCATACGCGAAAATGTCCGGTCTCCGGGCGGAAATCATGATTGCTTGAGCTGCGCCTGCACAAGCGCCGTCTATGCCTCGGAAACGTCGGTCGGGCACGGTTCTGTAATGTGCGTCAATATAGGGGACTACCTCCCCGATCAGGTACTTCTCATAACGACTCGTTTCACCACCCCCGGGGTTCCATAGCGAAACTACTATCAAATCCTCGTAAGGGTCTTCCTTCAGCCAATTGTTGAACGTCTGAAGTTCCTGGTCGGTAATGTTTTCCTGGAAGCTCAGTACGGTCAAGCGCCCTGATTTGAGGTTGTCCATGGTCAAAGGAGTTTTGCACCAGACCGACCAATAGGTGGCGCCTCCGAGTTCCGGACCATTGTCCCATCCGGACTTTCCACCCAGAAGGTATACGACGCCATAGCGACGATTCACATCCAACTCATAGTTTTCCGGAAGTATAACGTGAACGGGAAAAGGCCCTGGAACATCCTGACCACCTTTGGCCTTCGCGCTCGCATAGGCATCCGAATAAACACGTACCGGCTCAATA
The DNA here is from genome assembly GCA_903853735.1 of uncultured Desulfomonile sp. The sequence continues at coordinate 1,993 of CAINUH010000080.1, forward strand.
TAATGCTTAGTACGGAGGAACTTGGTCCTGGCTTCAATATCAGACCATGGTTCGTCCACTTTGGCCACAGCTTCGCCGACTCCAATGACCAGGCAAATGATGACCAATGCTGCAGGTAGCAGTTTTGTAATCCCTGTCATTCCGACAGCCTCCCTAACAGGGTTCATAATACGGAACCCCATTTTCTTTTCTCCGATATCAGGATCGGATTTCGGTACCTTGTGGCCCCTATCGAACTGTTATCTGGTGTACATGAACGGGGAATCCTTGCTGATCCGCCTTTTCAGAATCGTTTGGATCCATTAAGATTACGCTGCTTTTGACGTTAACGCCTCTTATCGCGCATCGCACGTACAAAGGGTAGGTTCCTGGGCGACCCGCTTGTACCTGCACCTGCACATCATACGACTTATTCTCGCCCCAAACTTCAATCCATCGTTCCGCCATCGGTACTTTGGTACGGATCCGGTCGCTCGTCACAGATAGAACGGTGCTGCCCGGCGGATAAATGCGCCCCGGCTTGGCCGAAACCAGCTTCAGCCCCGAGGGATCCGGGCAGGAAACTGTGATTCCGCCGTAATCGGATTCGGCGCCTGCGTTCTGAGCCTCAACGATGACCGTAAAGCTCTTTCCAGCTTGCACGACCGCCGGAGCGCGCACAGTCACTATCTTGGGCTGTGCCTCACGTGGAACCGTCACCTCAAAAAGATCCGCACACCATTGCACTCCGTCAACTCTCACGTCGACAAGATATTCACCCTGGTTCAAAGAAGCTAGACCCTGCTTTACAAAATCCTGTGGATATATGACCGAGAGATGTCGGCTACTATCGGGAATTTGTCCCCTATAGTGAGCCTCTCCGCCCGGCCCCCGAAGATATATTTCCAGATTGCGTGGATTCCGACTCCTGTTTTGAAACCAGAACTTCAGACTGTTTTTCTTGTCGTCAGAGAAACAAGGTATATGGGTAACCAGTTCGGAAAAAGGATTGAAGACCTTACCGGAGAGATGGTTGACGACGAGATCGGGGCCGGATGGTTTCTTCAAACTTAGGGGCTCAATGGTCCCAGGAGTTTGTGCGGCTAAATCATGGCCTGACGTGATTTGAGAAGGAGTATCTTTTAATTCCGAGGACTGTCGTCTGTCGGGAGTTGCCGGGTCAGTGGGCGCCTGCCCTGAAACTTTGTTGGGATCAGTGGTAGCCTTTCCCGAAGAATCACGAGAAACAGTCCCCGCGTCTGGGGTTGTTGTTGTTGTTGTTCCGGACGAGAAACTTGGAGGCAGGGCTTCGACTACAAGAATTTTTTTGTCATCCCCGCGATCTCCTCTGAACTGGCTCATGAAGCGGTTCAATCCCTGTTGCGACTGAATATTGATCTTGTGAACCTGGCTTCTCCGAGTCGCGTGATAGAGCTGGACTCCGCCCTTTTCATCCGGCAGCATAAGTACCACATGGTAGTGCAAGAGTCGGTTCCCCTGTCCCCGAGTGAGTCGACTAATGCTGCCCAGATAGACACGACCGGGTTGCATTTGCGCAAGGACCTTCTGCCAGGCTCCGGCATCATGGAGGTCAAATCCTCTCAATGTCATGCCATCGGAAGATTCAATAGGATAATCCCTTTGGTCCGGCATTATTACCCGGCGTGGGCTGCCCTCGGAAATATTGAATACGAGGTCCCATCCAAAGTCCCAATCCTTTCCATTGGGGGAATTATCCCCGCTATTGCCCTGTCGGTCCCGTGTGACATCTTCCAGGCTCCAGTTCTTGTCAAAAAGAAAACGACTAATTGACACGACCAAACCGCTGCAATTGAGGCCGGGCGTATCGAAGAACCGATCCGGCTGAGAAAAGATGGTGAAATACCCCCTGTTGTCGAGCGCGCCGTCGTCGCGATAGGGAATACCGAGGTGGGTGTCCGCTATTCCGATAGGATCTGTCTTCTCGGCTATATGACGCTCCCACAGGTAGTCCGGGGCAAAAATTCGGTCTGCCGACGCTGGTAGTAGGCCCAGGAGAGAGAATGAAGCCACGAGAAGCGACAAAATCCTGGAACCGTTTCGGATAGTTTTCACCAATCCTCCGGACGTACGCCTAACATGTTTCATCATTAACCGGTTGAGTCCACTTGGGGCGCCATTGGCCAGTGGAATCCCGAAAGATCCTTTTGTTGATATTCCTCGCAACTACCTCACAGAAAAGCTCAATCGTCTCGCTAGGTTGCCGTCCACATATAGCGCTACCTTCCATAGACCGGGCTTGCGGTTGAAAAGTTCCAAGGTTGAGATGGAATGTACCCGCGGGGTCCCGGATTTTTTCCTGTCCTGATCACGCTTGCTCTCGGTCCCCACGTCGTGGGTCATTCGAATGGTCCGAAACTCCTGTTCCGACGGATCAATCCACACCGTCTCGGTGATGTAGTGGTTTTTTTCATTCACAGGAGTGAAGACAAGATTGATGCTCTCATTCATATTATGATCAAAGGCCTGCTTGCTGACGTATGCCGATCCCGCCGTCAAGAAAACGTCCTTAACCAGGTAATATTTTTCATCTTTGGCCGTGGTTTCGATGCCCTTCCATTTGCCCGGATTGATCACGCCGCAGCCTACGCAGGCTAGGAAGGCGATAATCAGCACCCCAAAAGCCAAGTTACGAATCCCCGGAAAATGGTTTTTCCTGAACAGTGCGTACTGCAACAGATCTCTTACCTCCATCCGGCGCACATCGCGGGGTAAGCGAAGCCGCCTAAAAATTCATCACAAGCGCGATCTCGTCACATTCCGGGAACTTCGTGCATCGGATGCAGTCAGCCCAGATCTTATGGGGAAGAAGGCTTTTATCCATAACTCTGAAGCCCATCCGCTCAAAGAGCTTCTGTCTGTAGGTCAGAACAAAAACCCTACTCATCCCCATCATTTCAGACTCATCGAGGAGCGCCTTGATCAGACTGCTTCCTATACCCTGCCTCTCGAAGGTGGTCCTGACGGCAAGTGAACGTATTTCCGCCAAATCCTCCCACACTATTTGCAGGGCGGCGCAGCCGAGAACATCTCCGGACTCTGCCCCCACGCACACCGAGAAATCCCTGACCTGTGAATACAACTCGCTCATGGCGCGGGGCAGTATGTGCCCAGACTGGGCCTGTTCAGATATTATCCTGTGAATGATTTTGGTCTCGTTGACACTTGCTTTGCGGATCAACCGGATACCCCCGCCGAGCCGAGGTCCATCAAACGCGTCACGTGCTCTCTTACGGATTCAGAATCGGGCGAGGCTCCCAGCATCCTGGCCAGTTCACCCACGCGTTTGTCCCTGTCCAGAGCAGTGACCTCGATATGCGTCCTGCCTTGGTCCACAGACTTTCGAACAGAAAGATGGTGATCAGCGAGAGCCGCTATTTGGTGTAAATGCGTGACACACAGCACTTGTTGCCGACGGGCCACACGAGCGAGCCTGGAGCCCACTGCAAATGCAGTATGACCACCTATACCGGAATCGACCTCGTCAAAAATCACGGTTGAAGCTCCTCGTGGTTCTACCTGGAGCGCTTTGAGAGCTAGCATTATCCTTGACAGTTCCCCTCCTGAAGCGATGCGAGCCATCGGTCTGGCAGCCTCTCCAGGATTGGAGGCCAAAAAAAACTCTACTTTCTCCAGTCCACTGGCCCGGCTTTTTTCAGGTCCAATATCCGTGAACGACACTATGAATTGAGCGTTGGGCATGGCCAGATCTTCGAGTTCCTGCTTCATGGATACCTCAAGGGTTTCAGCCACTGACCGGCGAGCGCTGGACAGATCGCCCGCAGCTTCGAGATAGGCAAGCCTGCCGGAGTCCACGCCTGTCCTGAGTTTCTTGACCTGTGAGGCGGCTTCGAGAGTACGGCCGGATTCTTCAGCAAGGGCGTCTTGTAGACTAATCAGTCCGTTTAAGTCAGTGCCATATTTTTTCTTGAGGCGTCTGATGAGCGCAAGGCGTTCTTCAATAAATTCCAAACGGCCCGGGTCGCTCTGGGTTCTCTCAGCCACGTCTCTCAACTCCAAAGCGACGTCTTCAATCCTGTAGACTGCGTCCTCCAGGTTTTCTCGCAATCCCGAAAGCCTTGTATCAGCCGAAGCCAGAAATTCCACGGCTTTTCTCACCTCAGCGAACCCTTCGATCAGGCTCCCGGACTTTGAGTACATGGCATGGTAGGCCTCGAAGGCTCTCTCTCTAATTTGTACGGAACTTCTTAACCTTTCCCGCTCTTGGTGTATCAGTTCGTCCTCGCCGGGCTTCAACGAGGCCTTTTCAAGCTCCTGTTGCGCTACAGCGTTTTCGGTTATCTCTCGTTCGAGAGCCGCAAGCTTATTTTCGGCATCGGTTAAATCCTTTTCCGCTTTTTTCCAATTCATATAGGCTTCAGAGGTGAGCCTGCGCAATTCCTTGAGATCTCCGAAGCGTTCCAAGACATCCAGATGTTCCTCGGGATCCGTCAGAACATGATGCTCGTGCTGGCCAAAAATGCTCACAAGAATCTGCCCTGTTTTTCGGAGCGCCTCAGAAGACACTAGATTACCGTCAATAAAGCATCTGGACCTGCCGGAAGGAAGTATTTTCCTGGTCAAGACCATTTCGTCCCTGAGCGCTATATCAAGTTTAATGGCCTCGGGCAACGCTATTCCTTCGGGAATTTCGAAGAGTGCTTCGACTTGGGCTTCATCCGCTCCACTGCGTACCATGTCCCCCGAACACTTACCGCCAAGGGCCAGATCTAGAGCGCCTATCAGAATGGACTTACCCGTTCCGGTTTCGCCTGTCAGGACATTAAAGCCTTCTCGAAATTCCACTTCAACTTGATCAACAATGGCAAGATTAGCTATTTTTAGATACCGCAACATAAGGCTTGGGCAAATCGTGGAGTTACGTGTTGAACCCTGCGAGGTTCCCCGGTCCGATAGGATACGGTTCGATCTCATAAGTTGCAAGCAGCACGGTAGGGCAATTTATCGCAAGCGTCAAAAGCATTGTCCGATTCTCTGTAGTGCGCCACGTATGAAACTACCCCTCGAACGCAACAAGATGTAGGCCTACCTCACTCACACCAGGTCCAGTTTTTCTCTTAACACGTCAATATAATCTCGGGTCCTGGACTGGACCATAATGAAAGGCAACGATGCACGAACGATCCGTATGGACACACCAGGTTCAAGGTTTACCGTAGTATGCCCATCAAGAGTCAAAGTAAATGTTTTACCTTTTCTCAAAAACAGCTCGGTGTCCATATACGGCGGCACCAGCAAGGGCCGTTTGAGACCGGCATAGGGACAAATGGGCGTCAACAGGATTCCTTCAATCTCAGGGTGGACCAGTGGGCCGTTCGCTGCATAGGAATAGGCGCTTGACCCTGTGGGAGTGGACACAATAAGACCGTCCGCTCGCAACTCAATTTCCCTGGCTTTTCCAATCTTTATTTCGAGATCTATGAGGCGTGCTATCCCTCCCCAGTGAATCACCACGTCATTGAGAACCCGGGCCGTTTTGCCGCCAGGTAAAGTAATCTCGAGCAACATTCGCTTTGCGAGTAGTGCAGTGCCTTCGAGGGCGGACTTTAGTTCTGAAATGGCCTCCTCAGGGGAGATCTCGGTCATAAAACCCACGCGACCCAGATTTACCCCGAGAACAGGGGTGGGCTTGTTGTTCAAGAGAGAAGCAGCCCTTAAAATGGTGCCGTCGCCCCCAAGGACCACCAGAAGATCAGACTCGTCCGCAATATGATCAGTGAAGGTTGCATTCCAATTTGGTGATGAACCTTGGAAGGTTTTCTCTATCAACACTTCCCGGCCGCAGTCTTTCAGAAAGCGGTTGATTTGTTCGCCAAGTATCAGGGCCTGTTCTTCGGATCGTTTCAACACCAGTCCGATGCGTTGCATTCAAGCCTCAGTTGTGTAAGCGTGTCTGGACCGTTTAGTAAGTACCATGAATACGAAAGAAAATCCAGGAAAATGCCTGCAACGTCTCGAAAACCATAAGAATGTGACTTGCTTGACTACATATATTGCTGTAGGGTTAACGTGTCGCTGTTCCTTAAGAGACTGGCAACGCAGGAATCAAAGCTTGATCATGAGCGCCGGCCACCCAATATTTATCCACAGGATTGCTTGAAAAACGAGCTGAGCTTGATTCAGAAACCACTTTCATGGATTTATTCGAAAACTCTATGACAGCATCTAAGGACAGGCCGCTTGCCGACAGGATGCGACCTCTGGATCTCGACAGCTTTGTTGGGCAGGAGGACCTTCTTGGACCGGGCAAGATCCTCCGTCGCGCCATTGAAGCCGACAAGATTTTTTCCATGCTTTTTTGGGGTCCCCCTGGAACAGGCAAAACATCGCTGGCCCAGATAATAGCACGGCGATCCCGCTCAAATTTTGTTTCTTTTTCCGCTGTAACAGCGGGTGTAAAAGAAGTCAGGGATGTGGCTAAACGCGCTCTCGAAGATCTCAAGTATTCCGGTAGACGAACTATTTTTTTTCTCGATGAAATTCATCGGTTCAACAAGTCACAGCAGGATTATTTACTGCCGCACGTTGAGAACGGAACGTTGGTGCTCATTGGCGCCACAACTGAGAATCCAAGTTTTGAGGTGAATTCGGCACTTCTTTCGAGACTTCGGGTGTTCGTCATTCAACCCTTGGAATTCCACCATATCAAGATCATTTTGGACAGAGCCGTTAAGGATTCAGAACATGGTCTGGGCGCGTTGAACCTGGATCTTGGCGAGGATGCCTGTGATCTCACCGTGTCGCTTGCCGGCGGAGATGCCAGGTCCGCACTGAACATCCTTGAGCTTGCAGCATCTGAAACCCACCGACGTGGAGACAGCGTAATTGAATTTCAAGTGGTCAAAGAGGCCGCGCAGAAACGCAACCTCCTCTACGACAAGTCGGGTGAAGAGCATTTCAATCTGATTAGCGCTCTCCACAAATCGCTCCGAGACAGCGATCCCGACGCGGGTCTGTACTGGATGGGACGCATGATCGAGTCAGGGGAAGATCCATTGTACATAGCTCGCCGCCTTGTAAGGTTTGCAAGCGAAGACGTTGGACTAGCCTCACCACGGGCTCTTGAACAAGCGCTCGCAGCTTTTCAAGCCTGCCATCTTATCGGGCTGCCGGAATGTGTCCTTGCGCTTGCGCAAGCTGTTGTGTTTCTCGCCGTCTCGCCCAAGTCGAACTCCCTGGACGCTGCTTACCTTTCGGTCAAGGAAGAGATTGGTCGCTCAGGTCACCTGCCGGTGCCGCTGCATCTGCGTAATGCCCCGACACGTCTGATGCAGGAATTGGGATACGGCAAAGGATATCGCTATGCTCATGATTACCCAGGAGCCACGGTGGAGCAGGAACATCTCCCGGAACCTCTCCTGGGAAAGCGTTTCTATCATCCGACCGACAGGGGATTCGAGCAGACCATAAGGGAAAGAATGAGCCCGCGGAATGCTGATGAAACTTAGGAGGTTCTCGTAACATTGGGGAATGGAACGAGTCTCCATGCCATACCCACCTGTATCAGTGTGATACTGAATTCCCATTTCTTATCCTGACACACATGGTCCACCTCAGTTGTACCATATTTTGTGATGCCTCGGGCTTCGGCTCATGAAAAATAAGTTGACAGTTGCCTGGACGGGGATTGACGACACCTGGATTTGAGGACTGCACACCCAAGGCATCAGGAGAAAGGTACATGCACCCATGACATGACAAGTTGTAGAATTTTTAAGGACAGGCTGCGGTTTTTCAGGTAACCTGCTAGTCACCACAAAATTCAGTTCATGAAGAGTTGCCGATGAAGTGACCCATAGTACCCCCCTTTCGCAGAGGAATCCGAAATGAACGTGCGAACAATTGTTTTCGTATTAGCGATATTTACCCTGCTCTCCACCGCAACGGGGGGATATCTCCAATATCACACCGCACAGGAATCCGCATTGAAACAGGCTGAAAGGGAACTTTTCGACGTAAGTAAATCACTCAAGAACAATGTTCTTGACCTTATCTACCTTAATCAGAGCCATGTCAGGATTTTGGCTCGGTTTGAACAGATTCAAGAAGCGCTGCTGAATCAAAACCAGGAGTCCCTTTTACAAGCTAACCGGATCCTCGACCATTTCGCTGCAGATCTTGCCTACGATGTCGGTTATCTGATGGACAGCTCCGGGAACACTATAGCTTCCAGCAACCGTAATCAGTTGGACAGCTTCGTGGGGCAGAACTATTCCTTTCGTCCGTACTTCCTCGATGCCATTCAAGGCAGACCGAGCATTTTTTTTGCTGTTGGAGTGACCTCAGAGATAAGAGGGATTTATGTCAGCCAACCGGTGTACTCTACAGACCGCAGCAGACCCATAGGAGTGGCAGTCATTAAAGTTTCAATCCACGGTTTGGAAGCAGAACTCTCACACGCAAGAACGGGAATTGCGATGCTGGTACACAGCAGTGGGATGATATTTGTTTCCAGCCGAGATAAATGGACTTTGAACTTCTTGTGGAGGGTTTTACCCGAAGAATTGTGCCAAATCGCACAAACACAGCAATTCGGTAAAGGACCGTGGAATTGGACCGGTATGGAGAAAAAGGCGGACAACCACGCCATGGACAGCTCCGGGGAAGGTTACCTAATCCACGAGATGAGCCTTGAAAACTGCCCGGGATGGAGGAGTGTTTCTTTATACAGCGTTAAAGAGATCTCTGGGAAGTTTGTCGATCCTTTGGCGGGGAAGACCGGCTACGTTGCTCTCATCCTCTGTGTTCTTGTTGGGGGAGCAGTTGTTGTCCTCTATGTGACCGCTCAGCACGATATCCGTAGCCGCAATCAGGCTGAGGAAACGCTGAGGGAAAGTGAGGTTAAATTTAGCAAAGCATTTTTC
>CAINUH010000081.1 GCA_903853735.1 uncultured Desulfomonile sp.
AAACTCGTGCATACAAGAAGGGGATGAGGGATAACACCTTGATGAAGGGGCTTCTGAGGGTTGCGATAGGCGGTAATTGTCCCATAACGGACTGCTTCGTTACAGTCAAGAAGGCTTAGCTGGATTGTACCACGGAGGCTGAGAAATATGAGCGAATATTATATATACCAGGATCAGAATAGGTGCATCGGATGCCGTGCATGTGAAGTTCACTGTAAGACCAAGAACGACGTGCCGGTAGGACCCAGTTTTTGCAAGATCATTCCTATCGGTCCGCACATGAGAGGAGAGATCCCGAGGATACACTTCATTTTCATGCCCTGTTTCCATTGCGAGAATCCTTGGTGTGTGTCCGCATGCCCCACTGGAGCCATGCAGAAGCGGGCGCTGGACGGCATTGTGTCTGTTGACCAGTCTTTGTGTATTGGCTGTAAGGCGTGCATAACAGCATGTCCGTGGGGGGCCCCTCAGTGGGACAGTCGGACGGGACGGGTTTTCAAATGCGATTATTGTAAAGACAGGGTCGATGAGGGACTTGAACCGGCGTGTGTCACTGGATGCACTACCGCTGCCCTCAAGTGGGTCAGCCCAGCCCGCTCGTCCGAAGTGAGACGAGAGAAATTTGCCAAAGCTGTGGTCAGCGGATGGCCGAATCCTTAACCATAATAGTTTATTGGTCTCTATCGTCTCACGTGGGCGTGAACAATTGATCCGTGAGAACTCTCGGGTAAGACGTTAGTAACGTCATCCAGTAATTCAGCACGGTATGGATCACGATAAACCTTCTCCTTGGCTTTGTTTCGTCCCTAGACCGGCTCAAGGTTGTTATCAACCCAATTTCACAGGAGTCCTGCCAATTCTAGAGACGTCAACAGGAGTGTTTCATGCCTGTTAGTCCAATGTTTCCTCCCGGTCCTGCAGCGGATAGAGATCATATTGTTTATGACACAGATGGGCTGAAACGGGAATCCTCTGCTCCATGCCAGCTCAATTGCCCGGCAGAAATAGATATCCCTTCTTACATTGCCCTCATCGGCCAGGGCCGATACGATGAAGCTATAGATATTATCAGGCAGGATAACCCTTTTCCCTGGGTTTGTGGACTGATTTGTCCGAACCCCTGCGAGTCGTGGTGTCAGCGGCGATACCTTGATAAGCCGTTGTGCATCAAAGACCTCAAGGGGCTGGCGGGTAAAATGATTATGGACAAAGGAAGCGATTACAAGATCCCTAGTCCAAAGAACCACCATGAAGATAGAGTCGCTGTAGTGGGTTCCGGCCCTGCCGGCCTTACCGCGGCTTACTTTCTGGCTTGGGAAGGTTATCCAGTGACCGTCTTCGAGTCCATGCAGGAAGCCGGGGGACTCATGGTTACAGGAATTCCGGAATTTCGCCTTCCCCGTCACGTGGTCCGCAGGGAGATAGAGTCCATCAAGGACATGGGAGTTGAAATCGTCTCCAATACCCCTGTCGGCGCCGGTCTGAGCCTCGATGAACTAAGGAAGGATGGTTACAGGGCATTTTTCTTGGGAATAGGAGCGTGGGAAGGACTGAAACTTGGAATTCAGGGCGAAGATGAATACCCCCAGGTGCTCAGTGCCCTCAATTTTCTTAAAGATGTGGCTCTCGGATACAAGGTGAAACCAGCCAACAGCGTCGCCATAGTGGGCGGCGGAAACGCAGCCATAGACGCTGCTCGTACCTGCGTCAGACTTGGGTCTCAGGCAGTCAGCATAATCTATCGGAGAACAAGGTCCGAAATGCCCGCACACTTTGAGGAAATCATTCAGATGGCCGAAGAAGGAATCCACGTCCATCAATTGACTATTCCTTCGAGGATAATAGGCAGTTATGGGAAGATTGATTCTCTGGAGTGCGTCATGGCCTCTCTAGGGGAACCGGAAGACAGCGGTCGCCGCAGACCCATACCCATTGCCGGCTCAGAATATAAGATGCCTGTTGGAGCTGTCATTGCAGCAATCGGCCAAAAACCAGATATAAGAAACTATCCCGGTTTTGGGAATTTGGAGCTTAGTAAGAAAGAGACTATCAAGGTAAGATTGCACACTCAGCAGACAAGTATTGACGATGTGTTTGCGGGTGGGGATGCAGTAACCGGCCCTGCTACAGTGGTTCAGGCCATAGGAGCAGGGAAACGCGCGGCCAAAGCTATTCATGCATATCTTCGAAGAGACCCCCTTCCGTTGAAAACCTTGCCCAGGCCCAGGCCCAGGGACATGATCCAGCCCGTATTGATGGATTATCACCAGAAAGCTTTTATTCAACGCCAGGAGATTCCGGCCATAGATCTGGACAGACGGATGAACACGTTCGATCAGGTTGAACTGGGGCTCGACGAAATTGCCGCACAGGAAGAAGCAAAGAGATGTATGAGATGCGACATCTGTGAGCGCTGCGGAAAATGCGTTGAAGTTTGTCGGGACAGGCTCGGCGTGTCGGCAATCAGGTTTCATCATGCTGGAGAAAGCTCTCTCATTCTAAAAGATTATATTCACGGGCTTCCAAAATGTATCGGCTGCGGGTCGTGTGTGAACATTTGTCCCACAGGAGCTTTGCAAATGGTAGACTGTGACGGGGAACGCCTTATCCTAAT
>CAINUH010000082.1 GCA_903853735.1 uncultured Desulfomonile sp.
GGAAACAGAATGCTGCACCCTGCTGATCAACTCCCTGGGGATCAACTGTGTTCGGAAGCACGACCCGATAACCAAGTTCCTTGAAGAAAGCGTTAAAGAAAGGAAAATAGGTGTTTACCAGAAACGAACGGTTCATGCCGACAGTGGGTCGCCCGTCTGCAGGATCCTCCGGCGCAAGGTCAGTGAACACCAGCTTCTGCCTATAGTCCACCATATCCAGCTTTCCCTTGTCGAATTGGACATTCCGCACGAGGTTCACGTACCTGTTGCACGCACCACCAAAAGGATAAATCTTCCCTTCCAAATCTATCCGGGCTATTTCGCATCGACGGTCGCATTTTTCTTTGCCGCCACCGCAGATAAACGACTTCTTGTAAATCACCTCCCTGGCTGCAAGCTGGTTGAGGTCGAAGTCCTGCTCCTTCATCAGGCCTACATCAATGCGTCGTTCGACTTCGAGCGCAACTCCAAAAGCCCCCATTAACCCCGGCTCCGGCGGTACTATTATTTCTTTACCCGTGAGAGCCGCCATGGCCGCCGGAATTGCCTCGTTGTAACAAACACCACCCTGCATGAACACTTTTCTGCCTACAGGTCGGTTGCCCTTGACGCGGTTGGAGTAGTTCATGCAAATTGAGTAAACGAGTCCGGCAACGATATCATTTAAGGGTATGCCCTCCTGGGCGGCGTTCTTGATGTCGGACCCTATGAAGGCAGCGCACTGATCATTGAAGTTGGGAGGCTTGGTCGCTGTGTAAGCGACCTTTCCGATATCGGTGACCTTGACTCCCAGGCTTTCTTTTGCAGACTCCTCGAGGAAGGACCCTGTGCCCGCACTGCAGGCTTCGTTCATGGCGTAATCGCTTGGCACACTGTTGGTGATATACGTGTACTTGGCGTCCTGGCCGCCTATCTCAAAGATGGTGTCCACCTCGCGGTCAAAGTGAACCGCTGCGGCAGCATGTGCTATGATCTCATTGATAACGCCGGCGGCCATGGCGTGAAGTCCGGCGATCTGACGGCCTGATCCGGTTACACCCAACCCTTTGATTTTAATAGGAACATCGATTTGATCGGCCAGGCTTCGGTACACCTTTCTGGCCGCCCCCACCGGGTCTCCGTCTGTGCGCAGATAATCGGCAACCAGTATCGCCTTGTCGCGACACCTCATGATCACGCCTTTAGTTGTTGTGGAGCCCACGTCCAGACCCAAAATGGTGCGGTCACCCGCCTCGACCTTGCCTCTGGGGCAATCTTTGAAATGGGCCATGTCGCGGAATTCGGCCAATGGCTTGAGATAACCGAATGCCGAGGATTTCTCCTGGAAGACCGCATCGCGTCCAGTGTATGGGACAGTGGGGTTATCCAGGGCCCAGAGTGCAGCTCCCAGTGCTTCGAAGTAAGGCGCCTCCTCCGGAATGTACAGGTCCTCAACCTGTTGGGACAGGTAATGAATCATGCTTCTGTTACGGGAGGAACCGCCGACAAGCATCACCGATTTCTTGGGGAGCTTCTTCAAAAGCTCCACCACCTTGTTCCCCATCATCATTGCCAGGCCGGAAACTACTTGGGCCTTGGGCACTCCCTTGTTCAGGGCGTGAGTGCAGTCGCTCTTGCAGAAAACCGAACATCGGCCCGAAACCTTATGCACTTGAGCAGAGATTCCCAGGTCGGCCACATCATCCAGCGTCATATTCATTCGGCCAATCTGCTGTAGAAAAAATTCTCCGGTCCCGGACGCGCATTTATTACCGGTTTGAATCCCCTGGATCTTGCAGTCTTCATCCAGGTGATAAACAAGAAAGGTCTCTCCGCCTGCACTGACAACTACCCGATAATTACTCTGTTTACCGAGTATGTGAGCCGCAGCCCGCTCCACTGCCTCAGGCTCCGGTATGGTGCTTAATCTTATGAAATTTATGAATTTTCTTCCGGTTACGGCGATAGGGATTTCTCGTACCTGCTGGACCTGTTCGAGAGCTTCGAGCAAGGTTTTGCGAGGATTACCCTCATGCGTTATCGTCGAAGCGTCCATGACCTCGATCGCTTCATCGACCCTGCGCAATCGCACCATACTGAGAGTAGAGGCTCCCAGACATAGACCCAGTACTTCCATTCAGTCATTCTCCCTTTGAAGCTCGATAATCATCATTTATATATAAACCTTCCAAAGGGTCCAAGGAATAGGCAATCGCCCACTGAAAGATTGATAACATTTCACTGTAAGACGAGCAACCATTCGCCACAAAGTATTGGTGGCGTCAGGCGTCCCTGCCTGTCAATGTTACCGGCACAAGGGCGAGTTCGTATGAAGAGATCTCTCGCGATCATGTCGTTGCATGACGTACAACTGCTCAAAAAACTTATTCATTTGCATGTTGCGTGTAAATGCCTCACCGCCGTGCCGAGCTTTAAGCTTTTTCCGTCGGCTCGACAAGGGACATGAGGCTCTCAGTCATATTCGCCACATATTGATTAATGGTCTTGAAAGAATCCAGTATTCCAAGATAGATTGAGGAGGCCGCCGGCGAACAGTATTCAGCCTCCAAGCGCTCCCAGTGGCTGAACTGAGCATCCTCCACCAGTTGACTCAACTTTCTGCCCTGGGACTGAATGTGCTTCAGTATTACCCTGTTAGGTATTACCAGGCTGTCGCGCAAGTTGACAAGTAAGTCCGTGATGACTGAAAAGATTGCAGAAAGTTCTACCAGCGCCTTATCGCTAAAAGGCACTCCCTCAGAAATCTTTATCCGGCAACAATTCAGGATGTTCTCAAACATCATCCCAATGCGTTCAATGCGGCTTGGAAAACGGACTATTATTTTGAAGGCGTTTTGACCTATTGCCGATGAGGAACCGACCAAGCCGGAAGTTGCAGTGCGTTCCTCAGCGTGTACTTCTTGAGCCAGCCTCTCGCATTCTTTGAGCTTCGCCGGATCTTCGCCTACAAAGCACACAGACAGTATCCTGGTCACCTCAATGAGCTTGCCGACCATGACCAGGAGACTCTCCTCGGGGGATCGGGTCTCAGACACCGTAGCCGTGTGCAACTCGTCGATTCGACCTACTTCCGCATTCAACTTAGGACTGATCATTCGGAAAGGATTCCAGATATAGCGCTGGTCTCTCATGGCCAATTACCTCCAGGTCGTGCAAAGCTGCTCGCATAATAGCAAGTCCCGCGTCATTGTTGCAACTTGTATCATTCTGAACTGATCTCGGGGTCAGGTGGGATTCGTGCTCACGGAGCCATTTGCATTAATTTCAATATGATCGTGTCCATGAGATTTCTTTGATCACATTTGTTTGCCTGATAAATCGGTATTAGTCATTGAGCCTGGGCCTGTTCAAGAGACTTCTGGGATGTTGAGTTTGTCAGTGGTACTCTCAACGCCAGAACCAGCACTCCTACCCTGCCGGCGCCTCCCTTCACGATCGCGCGGGAGGCTTCAGCAATTGTAGATCCTGTAGTTGAAACATCATCGAGCAGCAACACTGAACAGCCGCGAATTCTCTTTGGACGAGCCACTGCGAACGAACCACGGATATTTCTGACACGATGTGGCCTGGAGAGACCTACTTGAGGGACGGTGTCCCTGATTTTCCGGAATGAACTTCTGTCCAGTGGGATACCAGTTTGGTCGGAAAGTCTCTTGCCCAGTACAACCACCTGGTTGAAGCCCCGGTGGAACAATCGCCCAGGGTGCATGGGCATGGGGACGATGACGTCGAATTCGCTCGGTTTAAAGTGATCGCGGAAAACCTGGACAAGAAATTCCGACAGTATGCGTCCCAAGTGTGTCGCTTCGTGGTACTTAAACCTGACCAGGGCCTTCCGGAGTTCTCCGTCATATATCAGCCCGAAACGGGACTTGTAATAGGCGGGCGGATCAACAAGACACTTGATACAAGGGCGCGGCATTACCGGGTCACATCCTGCTGTGGGCAGACCACATTGAGGGCAGACGGGCTCAGGCACCGGTTTGATAGACTTCAGGCATGTGTGGCAAACCGTACTGAAGTGCCCTGTGAACGCAGTCTCGCACAGGCTGCACACCGGAGGAAACAGGACTTTGGATACGGCTCCAGCCAAGAAAGACAAGCCACTCGTGACAGAGGACAAGGCCACGTCGGTTCCCCGCATTTTCCTGGGCACGTGACTGGAAGGGTAATTCCAGTTTGAGTTAATCAGCAAACAAAAGAGGTGTCAACCCGAATCCTGCCGCCGGCCTTGAGATTGATACCGGTGACCGCATGACTCATAACAGGGCGACTTGCCGAGTCTCCCCTACAGCAAAAATTACGTGTCTAAAGAGAGATCGGGATGAGAGGATTTTGCAATTCGAGCCGACTTTCGATAGTGTGGCAGGGATGCTGATCAACTAATTCGAAGGGTTACCTCAATGGCACCGATCATAACTCTGACAACCGACTTCGGCACACAGGACGGTTTTGTTGCCCAGATGAAGGGCGTGATCCTGCAAATCAATCAAAGTGTTCTATTGGTGGACGTGACCCATGATATTCCACCCTTTTCGGTCATGGAAGGGGCTCTTGTGATTAGAGGATTGTCCCGCTATTTTTCGCCTGGAACCATCCATATCGGGGTGGTGGACCCCGGCGTGGGAAGTCATAGGCGGGGCATCGTTCTATGCGCGGGCAAACAGTTTTACGTGGGACCGGACAATGGCCTTTTTTCTTGGCTCCCGGGTCAAAAAAACTCTTGGGAAATACGGGAAATACAAAACCTGGAATTCGTCAGCCCAAACCCTCACCCCACCTTTCACGGCAGAGACGTGTTTGCCCCGGTCGCCGCCCATCTCTCTACCAGCCGGTGTTTTTCCGAGGTCGGCCCTGTAGTGAACGATCCCGTGACCCTCTCCATACCTGAAGCCCGGAAGACTGCCGCGGGCATAGAGGGTCAGGTAATACACATTGACCGGTTTGGTAACCTGTGTTGCAATATCGAAGCAAGGATGCTGACGACGCCGGTTCACACGGTAAAAGCTGGAAACAGCGCGATCAAGGGTATCAGCAGCTTTTTCGGTCAAGTTCCCAAAGGGGAGCCCCTCGCTCTCATCAACAGTTTCGGGCTTATGGAAATTGCCGTGAATTGCGGTGACGCGTCCCGCGTTCTCGGAATCACCATCGGGGACCGTGTGAGTGTCCGGTGGGCTTGACATGATGTAGTTTTCTGTAACACGGCCCTTACAGCCCCGCACTTCGAGTGACCCAGGACCACGAAGAGACAGGCGCCGAGATGATCGACCGCGTACTCAATGGTGCCTCTTTCGCTCAGACCCAAGACGTTTCCCGCGACTCTGACGACAAAGACATCTCCTGTACCGCAGTCTACGATCAATTCCACGGGCACCCTGGAATCGGAACACTACAGCAC
>CAINUH010000083.1 GCA_903853735.1 uncultured Desulfomonile sp.
AGATGCCATGCCGGAAACTGGCGGCAAACTGACCATTGAAACAAAGAATGTTAAACTGGACGAAGAGTATTGCATAGTGCATGTTTGAGTTTTTTCAAAACCGTCTGGCAGGTGGGGGAATGTCAAATGCCTTTAAGTGATTCATTTCCAATTTTGCGCTATTGACCAAAACATGGCAAAACTATTTGCTTATGTGAACGGGTCGAAAGGGTTCGCCCGGGTATCCCTCGGGTAACAATAGGATGCTTGCCTCACTTTTGCCGTGACCTCCGGCCTTGATTGAGAAGGAAATGGACAAGACCAAGGAAACCATACTACTGGTTGATGATCAGCCAGCCAACATCCGGATGCTTCTTGAAACCCTGAGGAGCCTCGGGTGCAAGTTGCTGGCGGCAACAAACGGCGAGACCGCCTTATCGATAGCTCAAAAGACATTGCCGGATATGATTTTGTTGGATATCATGATGCCGGGAATCGACGGATTTGAGGTATGCCGGCGTTTGAAAGCGGACCCGGCCACGTGGAAAATCCCTGTGATCTTCCTTTCCTCTCTAGAGGGGACGGAAGACAAGGTGCGCGGGCTAAAACTTGGAGCGGTCGACTATGTTACCAAGCCATTCCAGCCTGAGGAAGTGATCGCTCGTGTGAACACCCATCTGACCATCCACAAGTTGAACCGGGAGGTCCAAAAGCACAGAGATGAGCTGGAGCACGAACTCAAGACCGTATCGCAACTCCAGCGGAACCTTCTGCCCGAGCGTCTACCACAACTCGATGGGCTGAAACTAGCGGTTCATTATGAAACTAGTCGTTATGCCGGAGGTGATTATTACGACGTAGCGGAACTGCCGAACGGTCGTTTAGCCATTCTGGTAGCCGATGCGGAAGGCCACAGTGCGCCGGCGACGGTTATGATGGCCATGACATGTGTCCTATTCCGGTCGTTCCTAAACTGTAACCACGAGCCGGATCAGATGATTTCCTTCATCAACGAGAACCTCTGTAACGTCAACAAGGAAAGTTTTGTCTCGGCAATCTACAGTGTTTACGACACTCGAACCCGAATCATGAGAATCGCCCGGGCTGGCCATCCAAACCCCATGCTCTATAGATCATTGCAAAAAACAGCAGGTGAAATACGCTGTGAGGGGGTTTCTGTAATGGGATGGGATCCATATCCCGAGGTTCCGGTCACAGAAATCAAAATGGAACCTGGGGATCGAATCCTCCTCTATACGGATGGTGTCACCGAGCGCTTCAGCGAACAGGACGACCTTTATGGAGAGAGTCGTCTGTTAAAGCAGTTCGAGATCTCCGAGGGTGATGACCCCAGACATATCTTAGTAGAGATTATGGGAGATGTTGAACGTTTTGCCGGAAATCGCCCAGCCGACGATGATCAGGCAATGCTGCTTATCATCGCCGAATAGGGTCAGCGAAAGGATGAATTCAGAAGACAGGGTGCCAAATGATTCACCCAGCCCCGAACTGGATGGCTTCCAGCAACATCATATATCCCCGCGTTCTACTGGAATCACTGATTGCACTTATGTCTGCTATTTTTTTTTAACCTTGCTCATAGTTGTAATTCTTCTCCAGGTTTTCCGAGAAGGCCGGATAAATGCTCATCGTATAGCAGGGGCCGTCTCGGTCTATCTGCTTATTAGCCTGACATGGGTGTGTATCTACTTATTCGTTGACTTCCAGTGGCCAGGTTCATTCAGCTTAACTGAGGTCCATACTTAAACCGGCGTAAGGAATTGCGATGGGTTTCATAACATTCCTCCGAGATTATTCAATTTTTTCTGATTACAAAAGACTACGACAGGCTGGGCCAAATCTGACTTCTGCCATTGTGAAATGCCTCTCCAGGCCTGCCATAATGGATTGTGCCAAGAGGCTAGGACTTCGGAAAGGAAAGGGCCTCATTTTCGGAAACA
>CAINUH010000084.1 GCA_903853735.1 uncultured Desulfomonile sp.
CATCCCGACATCAATGACGGTATCCGCCAAAACATCCGACCCTTCCTGTTGGCAGGTGACGTCGGCAAACGAAGCGCTGGCCTGTTCCGTGCCATTCCTCTCGCGCTCAAAGACAAAGATCGCGGCACCGAACCCACCCGCCCCAAATCCGGCTACCCCTGGTTCTGGTGCGAAGAAGAACCCGGAACCGACCCCATCGGCGGGAAAGACTTCGTCGGCAACCGTTGGAATGATGTGCATCTGACATTGGCCCGGAAAAAAGAGGCAAACTCATGAGCGCCATACCCCGCAAACCTTCCGACAAACCCGGCAAAACGGCGCAGGATTTCACCGCCTTGGTGGAAGCCGTGCGGCGGATCCATAACGAATGCGCCGTCGCGATCAACCGTACGGTCAACACCACGCTCACGCTACGCAATTGGCTCATTGGCGGCTACATCAGAGACTACGAACAGCATGGCGCCGACCGGGCGCAATACGGGATTCACCTTCTTGAAAAGCTTTCGGACTCTCTGCAAGGATGCTTGGACCGATGCTATACTGGACGTTATCTTGGATTATGCCGCCAGCTTTTCGATGCCTATCCGTCAATTCGGAAATCACTGATTCCCAGATCCTGAAGCCGACATCTCCGACGACGCCATCGAGTGGGCCGCCAAGCTCGCGCTGGAATGTCGCCGAAGGGTGAAAGAGCAACAAAAGCGCATCGGGGCTGCCGAATTCCGAAACACCCATTTCAGCTTAACCATGACCCCCGATGGGATGGAGCAATTCGTCTCCACACCTGAACTCCACAGCGAGAACAGCATTGGAAGCGACCCACTCCCTGCCGGTCAGGCATGGGCGTTATCTCAAGGTGGCACGGATGAAAATCCCGGACTGTTCCGCATCGAGGTAACAGAAGGGCCGGGAAGCGGGGTGAAGATTCTCAATCAAAGCCCTCCGGGGCCGCTCAAGGAGAGCGTGCGCTGCGCCGAACAGAATCTCTATGCCAGGGCAAAGGAGTTGGTCGGTGATCGCGATCCACGTGCCCATGAGTTCACCATTCAGTTCCGCGCCTTTGATGCCTGCAAGAGTGCTGCGGCCACAGGAATACCCATCTTGCTCGCCATGAGTTCCGCGCTCGTCGAGCGCAGCCTGGAGGGTGGACTCGTCATCGTTGGCGGCCTCAATCTCGGGGGATCAGTCGAGTCCATTTATAACGCCGTCAGTATAATCGAACTGGCTGCCGACAAGGGAGCGCAAAAAATCCTCATGCCTGTCTCTGCCCGCAAACAGCTATTTGAATTACCCGATGATTTGGCCACCAAGGTCACTGTTGTGTATTACTCAGATGCAAAAGATGCCCTGCTCAAGGCGCTCAATGAGTAACCTCATCACTGATGACGAGAGGCAAACACGCGGATTCACTTGCCTCGGCGAGGGCTCGTTTAGATGAACTGCACGAGTTAGTGGCACCTTAATCGGATAGCCAGGGGTTTTCCCCCCAGCCCCATGCCGGAATTGATGCGGCAGCATATCCAGTTTCTTATACTGTGTGGCATCTTGGTAGCGTTTGTTGGTCCATTAGAGGAACTCAACCAGGGGTGAATTGTCCGTGCATCATTTTATAATGTTTCAACTCTATTCGTACAGAATGTAGAGTAAAAATTCTTGGTTGAACAGGGTTTTTTTGAGAGATTTATGGCAATGAATGGAGATGCAGGGCGCAGCTATTTAGTGTCAGAGATCAGGCAATCACAGCTTGCTGTTTCTTAGTTCCTCACGCTGACGGCTATCGAAGATGCCGACCAAAGGCAGGATTGACAAAACGAGCAGGTTGGCTCACATTCAGGCATTCGTTTTTCTAAATCGAGGAGGCCGGGGCGTGACGAGCCCAGTTGACGGCCTTGACCGGGTTTCTACAGTCTGTATAATCATTGTTAGCCATTGGACTACAGTTGATGAATCGTTGTACCTCTGAATACTGAAGGAGGAAGTCATGGAATTCATTTGGTTCATTTTGGTCGGATTGGTTGCGGGTTGGTTGGCAGGAGTGCTTGTGGAGGGCGGTGGATACGGCGTAATTGGAGACATCATTGTTGGAGTAGTCGGGGCTCTGCTCGGAGGATTTCTTTTTGGTTCTTTTGGTGTCTCCGCCGGCGGGGGCTTGCTTGGAAGCATTGTTGTTGCCACTGTCGGGGCAGTCGTCCTTATCTTCATTCTCCGGCTCATCAAACGAGCCTGAGTGGCTAACCCATCGGCTCCAAGGGACGTGCTGACAAGCGGCGACCCCTGAGGTCGGTAGGCCGCTACTCGAATGCGCAATGCTTGAGGGTGCCGCTACTTCTTGACCCATCTCCGGTTCTTCTTCGGCGCACACAACGTTTCGCAATTGCCTATGTACCCCCATCCGAGAACCGGAATCAACCTAACATAGTCTTTTTCAACGGACCGTGGCATCGTTGCTCATCCTGAAGTGGTCGGTGCAACGGATCGAAATCGAACACTGGAGGTGACGCTTGATTGACTTTCATACTCACACTCTTTTCAGTGACGGGGTGCTCGTGCCAAGCGAGTTGGTCCGAAGGGCTTTCAATATAGGTTACCGGGCTATCGGACTCACAGATCATGTGGACGCCTCTAATTTGGATCTGGTACTGCCGAGGATACTCAAGGTCTCCAACGATTTGAATCGCTTTCAACCGACTTTGGTAATTCCTGGGGTAGAGATAACACATGCTCCACCGGCCCAGATCCCCGAGCTGGTGTCTCAGGCCAGGGAGCTTGGGGCGGTCTTAGTAGTGGTCCATGGAGAGTCTCCCGTTGAACCCGTAGCACCGGGCACCAATCTTGTCGCAATCGAATGCGGAGTAGACATACTTGCCCACCCAGGATTTATAACAGTTGAAGAAGCCGCCTTGGCCAGAGACAACGGGGTTTGTCTGGAGATTACCTCAAGGTCGGGACACAGCCTTACCAACGGTCATGTGGCCAGGATAGCCTTGGAGGTTGACGCTACACTGGTAATCGATACGGATACGCACTCGCCGGATAACCTTATAAGTCTGGATCGAGCTTTCCAGATCCTTGTGGGAGCAGGTCTGACGGAAGCCGGCGCCGCGGGTGTCCTAAAGAATAATGAAAATCTTTTGAGTACCTTGAGGAAGCGCATGGTCTGAACTGCCGGGTTTTTTTAGTCGAACCACCAAATTTTCCCGGCCCACCCCCATTGCGCAGAAGTACGGTTGTGTATGAATCGAAATGTGATTCGAATTGCCCATTCCGGTTTCCCGAGTGCGTCGGCATCTTGCAGGGAAATCAGAATTCTGATAGTGTCTGAACCCTGCTAGAAACCTGATATACGGTACCGGCGCAAGTATTTGTAGCTCTCAGGAGACTGTAAATGAACAAATCCCGGACGGCCAAAGCCGTCTTACTCATCTTTATCATTGTGATTGCATTTGTAGGAATTTCTGTGGGGATCTCCTTGGTCTGGGAGAGGGACGGAGATTCTGTGAGTTGGACAGGTTTCCTGGAGCAGCACAATAAAATTGGCGTGATAAATTTAGAAGGACAGATCATCTCTGCTGATGATTTACTGAAGGATTTGAGAAAGTTTCAAAAAAAGTCCTCTGTGAAAGCCATAGTCTTACGGATAAATTCACCCGGCGGTGCAGTAGCTCCTGCGCAGGAACTCTATCGTGAAATAGCTAAGATCAGAAAGAAGAAGCCTGTTGTGGCTTCTATGGAGACTGTGGCAGCTTCTGCGGCATACTATGTGGCAAGTAACACAGATAGGATAGTTTGTTCGTCCGGCACCATAACCGGAAGTATCGGTGTCATTATGATGTTGCCTGATATCCAGAAAGCGATCGACAGGATCGGGATAAACGTCAAAATTATCAAGGCAGGCAAATACAAAGACATTGGATCGGTTGTACGACCGCTCACTACTGAGGAACAAACAATTTTGGAGACCTTTGCCTCGGAAATCCATGAACAGTTTATCATGCACGTGGCCCAAGCAAGAAAAGGAAAGATAGAAGAGGAAAAACTCCGAGAAATATCGGACGGAAGATTCTTTACCGGCGAGAGAGCCAAGGAACTGGGATTAGTGGACTCAATCGGCAATTTCTACGACGCAGTGAGAATCGCAAGTGAACTGGGCGGCATAAAAGTTGAACCCGAACTCTTGTATCCCAAGAAAAAATGGGAAAATTATTTGGACATCTTCATGGAGTCGGCTTCCCGCGGACTCTGCACGGCAATAGAACGATCCGGCTTGATACGGCCGGTTCCGTCGATACAGTGAAGAGTGGTAATTCGCAATCATCATTTGGCGTAGGTGGTCGGTTTGCCCATGATTCAACTTCTCATACAAGAGAATTCAATTGTTGTTGGAAGTGCTCATACTGAGTTACAGTACTAGTTTGATGTTTTCGGACGGAATTTCCTAACCGATACAAGTGACCGTTGGGATTATTTCCGAGAGCCCAAGACAATTTGTCGAAAACTGAAACTATCCTGAGTGGAGACTATGTATGGCCATCAAAGAATCTCTGACTTTCGACGATGTTATTCTGACCCCGTGTCATTCAGAGGTGCTCCCGTCCGAGGTCGATGTGAGCACCTGGTTGACTCGTGAAATACTTCTCAACATTCCCCTGGTGAGCGCTGCAATGGACACGGTAACGGAATCAGAGATGGCGATTAGTCTTGCGCGGCAAGGAGGCATAGGTGTTATTCACCGCAATATGTCAATCAAGCAGCAGGCCAGAGAAGTGGATCGTGTCAAGCGTTCGGAATCAGGTATGATTGTTGATCCCATCACCATCAGTCCAGACCAAAAGATCGCTGATGCTCTTATTATTATGAAGAAATACCACATATCAGGCGTCCCTGTAACTGTAAACGGTTACCTTAAAGGAATTCTCACCAATCGCGATCTTCGCTTTGTTGAAGACCTTGATCTGAAGGTCGAAGAAATCATGACTCGGGATAACCTTATCACAGTAGACGACAAGATTGGGATTGAGGCGTCCAAAGCACTTCTCCACAAGCATCGCATCGAGAAACTCCTCGTGGTGGATACAGACAATCGCTTGAGAGGGCTGATTACCATCAAGGATATACAAAAAGCTATAATGTTCCCTAGTTCTTCTAAAGACAGTTTAGGACGTCTGCGTGTCGGGGCCGCGGTAGGAGTGGGGCCGGATCGTGAAGAAAGAGTGGAAGCTCTTCAGAGGAGAGGAGTGGACGTCATTGTTGTGGATACGTCCCATGGTCACTCCAAGAATGTCTTGGACACGATTCATGACTTAAAACACAATTTTCCCGATTTGTCCATAATTGGAGGCAACGTGGCCACTGCTGAGGCAGTACAGGATCTTGTCAAAGCGGGGGCTGACGGAGTGAAAGTTGGTGTTGGCCCGGGGTCCATCTGTACTACGAGGATAGTGGCCGGGGTCGGCGTTCCGCAGATATCGGCTATTATGGAATGCGCCACAATTGCTGACCGTCTGGGCGTGCCAATCATAGCCGATGGTGGAATCAAGTATTCCGGCGATATAACCAAGGCCCTTGCGGCAGGTGCTCGCACGGTCATGATCGGCGGCCTTTTTGCTGGTACAGACGAGAGCCCCGGCGAAATGGTCCTGTATCAGGGCCGATCTTACAAGTCATACCGTGGAATGGGCTCTCTGGAAGCAATGCGGGAAGGTTCCAGGGATCGTTACGGACAGCATGAGGGGGTCCCGGATCACAAATTGGTTCCGGAAGGAATAGTTGGAATGGTCCCGGCCAAGGGCCCTGTTGCCGATTCCGTAAACCAGCTTATAGGTGGACTAAAGGCAGGGATGGGCTACCTGGGCGCCACAAATCTTGCAGAAGTGAAAAAGAGAGCCAATTTTGTTAGGATAACAGCCGCAGGGCTGAAGGAGTCCCACGTTCACGATGTCGTGATAACCAAGGAAGCGCCAAATTATCATGTGGAATCGTGAGAGGCTTGCGAGAAAGAAACAATGATACGAGCACTGATTTTGGGCGCCACTGGATATACAGGGATTGAACTGGTCCGAATTCTTTCATCTCATCCGGAAGTCAAGGTAGTTGGTGGGAGTTCGAGAACCTGGGCTGGAAAGAAAGCCGGTGATGTTTTTCCATTCATTTGGGAAAAGAATGATTTTCACCTTTCATTGCTTCCAGACCTGGTTGAAAAACCTGAGGCGGATATTGCCTTTCTGGCTTTGCCCCACGGGGAGGCAGCCGGCGCTATAAGACCATTTCTTGATGCCGGTCTAAAGGTTGTAGATCTGTCTGCTGACACCAGGCTTCACGACCCTGAAATCTATAGACAATGGTACGGCCTACACAGTGATCCGGAACTTCTTGACAAAGCGGTTTATGGTTTGCCTGAAATTCACCGAGCGTTAATTCGGAATGCAGATTTGGTGGCCAACCCCGGATGCTACCCCACAACCGTCATTCTAGGTGTCGCACCACTCCTTAATTTTGAAGCGGTAGATACTGACTGCCCCATCGTTGACTCCAAGTCAGGTGTTTCAGGTGCGGGAAGGGGAGCCAAAATTGCCACAAGCTTCTGTGAGGTCGGCGAAGGCTTTAAGCCATACGGTGTGATCAGGCATCGCCATATTCCTGAGATGGAACAGGAACTTTCCGGGTTGGCTGGACGACCCATCAGAGTCAGATTTACGCCTCATCTTATTCCTGTTAGCCGCGGAATGGTGAGCACAATTTATATGCCCATGAAAGAAGAAGTTAACTGGAACGCTTTGCATGACATTTATACCGAATATTACCGGTCTGAACCTTTTGTAAGGATTCTCTCTTCAGGCGCTTTTCCCGATACATCAAAAGTCCGAGGATCCAACCAGTGTCATATCTCGGTGGAAGTGGACGAACGTACTGGATGGATAGTGGTCATGGTCGCCATTGATAATCTTGTCAAGGGCGCTTCAGGGAGCGCGGTTCAAAACATGAATATTATGATCGATGCGGATGAAACTACCGGACTTACCGGGCTCCCGGTGTTTCCTTAATGGCTGCCAAGGAATTCAAGAAATTTTTTTTTGGTTTCGAGCAGGTTCGTCTATGCTGCTCACGGTTTAGGAGGGGAGGAACCAAAGGATGTCCTCGAAAAAACAAGTTGGAACAGACCTAGGCCTGACCGATAACGAGAAAGAACAACTTCATAACATCGCACTGACAGCAATCGAGAACAAGACCGAGGGCAAGAGTCCACCTGTTTTGTCACCTTCCTCGGAGAAGCTCAATGAGAAGCGCGGGGCCTTTGTATCACTGTACAAAAAAGGAATGCTTAGAGGCTGCATAGGATCTTTGGAACCAACCGCTCCTCTTTACAAAACGGTACAAGAAATGTCTTTGGCTGCGGCTTTCCGAGACCCTCGTTTCCGCTCTGTAAGTGCTGAAGAGCTTCCGTATCTGGAACTCGAGATTTCTGTGCTCACTCCCCTTGAAAAGATAGGAAATCCTGAAGAGATACAGGTGGGGGTACACGGAATAATGGTGAGAAATGGCCCTAGATCTGGGGTACTTTTGCCGCAGGTAGCGACCGAAAGAAATTGGGATCGAATAACCTTTTTGGAGGAAACGTGCCGCAAGGCCGGTTTGCCTAAGGATGCATGGAAGGAAGACGAAACAAGAATTTATGTCTTTTCAGCCGATGTCTTCTGAGAATTTCGTGGGAGTCACCCCGGGGAAAGGACTTAAAGTGATCTGTCACCATTGTGGCCGTGAATTCGATTTGTTAACAGGACAAAGATTCTGCTCTTTTTGTGGCGGCTCCCTTGACGATGTCAGCAGTTTTCGTGAAGGGATTTCGTCCGACCACGTTTCGCCGGATCATCTCGGGGAGGATCAAGGCGGGATCCCATCTTCTCCGATAGGCATAGATTACTACTGTCCTTGGGAAGATCAGGAGAATCTGGGGTTCGTTCAAGGAATTCTCTTGACTCTAAAGCAGAGTCTTTTTACTCCGGTAAACTTTTTTTCAGGTCTCCCTAGACACGCCGGGTTACTCAATCCGTTGTTGTATGCCATGATTATAGGCACGGTCGGGGCTATGGCAGGTTATTTGATTGGAGCCATAGTAGACAACCCTTTATTTTCACAAGGTAAACTGAGTGGACCAATGACTGTCCTCGTCGGCGTCTTCATGCCCGTATTTGTGTTCATCGGTATTCTTCTAGGAACTATTTTTCTTCACATATCTTTGTTCCTGGTGGGTGGCCTGAACGAAGATTTTGAAGCCACGTTCAGGGTCGTATGCTATTCCTCAGGTCCCGACCTTTTCAATGCGATCCCAGTAGTGGGATGGCTCGTAGTCCTCATTTGGAAGCTGCTCTTGACTGTGATAGGCCTGCGCGAGGTGCAAGGCATTAGTACGGGTAGAGCCACAGTCGCCGTGCTGCTCCCCGCAGTCCTTTGCTGTGTACTGTCCTTTGCGGGAGCCCTGGCAATAATAACCATAGGCTCTGGGCTCATCGGAAGTTGATTAACCTGTTGGAAAGTTTTCAGGCACAAGAGGCCGGCTTTGAGACCCATCCGTTGTGACCGGCAAAGGAATTCCACAACCTGCCATTTTGATTCTGCTGAAATTAATGCGACCGTGATGCTTTTCTGGGCTGTGACCACGACTGAACAAATCAGGAGGCATTAGGCTCAACGAGTCTGTGTGTCCTTCCGGAAAGACCACTTCCAACTCAATTTCCCCTCTCGTCCCGTCCAATCTGTTTGCCTCTATATTTGACCCAGGACGCCCCCAGAAGGGGATCAAGAGCCATACCATAGTGATGGGTACAGTTCCCTTGATTGTGTAGGCAAATGATGGCGCCGGATAGTCTACCCCTTCAATAGAAACCCATCCAGAGCACGGGTTCATAGATCCGGTAAAGGTCTCAAATCTCAAATCCTTAAGATCTACTAAAGGAACAAGAGCAAACCTGGGACCTCTGAAATCCAAAGATGTAAGAGCCAGGTTGTGCCACGAGACGTCCACCCTGCCGGGGAAAAATTGCCAGCACGCTGTCAGTTCATGGATTCCAGCCCCTACCAATATGTCACGAACTATCCAATACTCACCCTTGACAAAAATGATAGTTCGGGAAACACAACTGTTTGGATCTTTGTTTTGCCAAGGGCCTGTGCAAACGCCGGTCAATATTTCGAGACCATCTGTCGAAGTCCAGGCGATGTAGGACCCCGATGATTCCATCTCTTGACGACTAAAGATGGCCTTGCGAATTGGGCCTTTTCCGTCGAGAAGCAACGTATTGTGTCCTGCAGCAGATCGGTAGTGTTCAGTCAAAATATCCGGCGCATAGGAAGTGATGCCTGGATCCACTAGTCGCTGCAGGCCGAAAGCGGCGACATCCAATGACAGGACGTCTCCGTGAACGTGTGCCGCGCCTGAAGGACCTGCTCTAAAAACAAGATGATTAGCGGAACGGCCGTGGTGAGATCGCATTGTGGCAATCCCCGCACTCGGAAAGACGTGCGAAATTGTTTCAGGAGTGTTTCCGGACTTACCGTGACACCCTATCCATGTCAGGTCGGGTCGGTTAAAGATCTTACCGACCTTTTGCATCAAAACCCGGTAGTCTCCTGTGGCTCCTGCCGAATCATTTAGAGCGGGCCACGTGAAATCCGGACGGTATAGTGCCGCCAGGTAGCCAATGCTCTTTTCGATTAGACGCCTGAACTCATCTGGTAAGGGCCTCCCTCTTCCTTCCGCAGCCTGTTTCACTTCGAGTATCGCTGCGAGACATATCGAATGATAGAGAGGAGAAATCTCAAAATGGACCCCGTCGCGAAAGAATTGTTCTTTTAGTTGACGGCTGAGCCTTTCTAGACCCGTCTCCACCCACTGCTCCGCCTCCAGAAATTCCGGGAAACATAGCCCGGCCAAAGTCAGAGCTGCCGACTCAACTATGATCCAGTTGTTTGGGTGGCCTTGATGATCGATCAGGCTTCTCGCATGTTCCCATATCGAGGACAGCATGACCTGGCGGGTCTCACGCCGAAACGATTTTCTGAACCAAGCTATTCCCACAATCCAAAGCCATTCTCTTAGTCTCCACGCTGTTGACAAGCTCTCCCAGGATGGCCCGGCACCTCCATTAGAATCTATCGGTACAAGATTCTGTGTTATCCAACCGCGCAAAATGTTGTCTAGGGCGATCACGTAACGCTCCTCGCCGGTCTCTGAAACCGCCCTCACCAGGGATCTGAGAAAGTGGTGTCGGTGAAGAAAGTGTGACCATTCCTGACATCCCAGAGGATTGTAATCCCAGCAGATAGGATTTCCTATCTGCTGCCCCATGACAAAGCCGTCTAGAATTTCTTGGGCGCTTTCAACGGGATAAGGATGGGGAGGAGGGAGCAACAGTGCGAGATCGTTTTCACAAAAAGGCGGACACACTTTTTCGGAGTTGACTTCAACCGAGTACGAGTCTTGGCAGCAATCGTGCGAAAAAAAAGACGTGACCCCCGGAATATCTCGAGCCAGGACTTTGGCTAGGCCCTCGCTACTTAGTCTCGGACCGGAGCGAACTTCTTTGGACTCGCCGTAAAGGCCCGACACAGAGACTTCCATCCCGTCCTTGCCCTGGTATGTTTTTTCTCTCGAGAAGACTATCTCAATCTCGCGCACATCCTCCCATCCTCGAGGTGTCCCATATTTTCCAAAACTTTCCGCAGGAAATCTCAGATCTGACATTATGCCGGGTAGAAGGGTCTCTCTCCCGCCGGTAAACGAAATGTCAGGTATTGTGGCTGGTCCACCTTGTGAGCCATGAACTATCTTCAGTCCCACTAAAATCGTTTCCTGTGATCGGTTGAGAGCTACTAAGGATAACAGGTTGAATTTACAAAGGTCCGGCAAGAGCGGTACGAGCTTCACAGTCGCTTTCCCTGATGATCTGAAATCCAAAGACAGTCCTGCCTCAGTGGTTACTGAGCAACCTTGGGAATCGTTCTTCATCCGAATCAACTCTCGTGCTAAGATTCGATCTACGGTGAACTGACCAGGAGTTAGATTTGGATTTCTCATGATTGTTTGATACTGCTGAAGGTAGTTGCCCTGTGATTTAGTATCAGCGGATAATCAAGCCCTCGTGTCACATTCTTTGTTGATCTCAGTATCTTGATAATTGGTGTCGCGAGATGTGATCGAACATTTTGTCCACAAGGGCTTGAGGTTCAAATTCGACCGCTAACAGAGCCACGGGACGACTGTCGGACAAAGAAGCCAATCTACTGAATTCATTGGAAAACCCTCCACTATCTAAAAGCACCCCCACGGCACAACCGGGCCCAAGTTCATCGTATGCTATTGTGAATTCATTGAGAGTGCCCATTCCGCCGCCAACAAAAATGCAGGCGTCTGAACTTCTCACCAGTATTACATTTCTCCCTTTAGGCCCCATTCCGGTATAAAGGATTATTTGGCTGTCTACAGGGTATGAATAAACTGAAATGTGTTCCTCTCTGTTTGAAGCCGGTGAAATTCCCACGGTAATTCCACCGGCACTTGATGCTCCCAGCACTGCTGCATGGGGAAGTCCCGGGCACGCTCCGGTAAGGATGACTCCCTTTTTAAGGGCGATTGATTGTCCTATTTCAAATGCCTTGCCACCGGGCGACGACTCTTCCGGCACAGATGCTGAGCCAAGAACGGCAATTTTCCATATTCGTTCTAATTCCATACCAACCTCGGGAAATGTTGAAGGGAAAGACTTCCGGCACGAGCACCCAAGAATCCTGGGTTGGCTTCCTTTCCCCCGGCATTATTTCTTTATCGATCAGGTCTAGTCAACATTTGTTTTTTCTGAGGTTTTGTATGACTAATTTTCGACAACGCGGCTTATGAAAAGTGCGCACAATTACTAGCCCTCAAAGGCCTTGACAGGGTTAGCACGAAGGGATAAGTTTGCGTGGTCCGAGCCGCAAAAATTTTATTTAGAGAATCATGAACGATTATGCTGCCCTGATTTTGGCTGCCGGCAAGGGCACACGGATGAAATCCGGCCGCTGCAAGGTTCTGCATCTGGTGGCAGGCAGGCCGATGATTTCGTACGTTCTGGAAGCTGTTACTTCGGCCGGCATAAAAAAGATCGCGTTGGTAGTGGGCCATCAGTGCGATGAAGTGGTCAAGTCTGTTAATATGCTCGACGTTGAATTTGCCCTGCAGGAACCACAACTTGGCACGGGACATGCCGTGGCGGCGGCAAACAGCCTGTTTGAGACATTTTCCGGCAACATACTGATACTTTGTGGTGACATCCCTCTCATCCGTGCCCTGACTATCAATGAGTTTATCGAATTCCACGAGCAAAAAAGGAGCCGGTTGAGTGTTCTTACAACGATTCTGGAAGAACCATTTGGATATGGCAGAATAGTCCGAGACTGTTCCCGCCACGTCCAACGAATAGTTGAAGAAAGGGATGCCAAGGCTGATGAAAGGGAAATAACAGAGGTAAATACAGGTATTTATCTGGTAGACACTTCACTTCTCTATTCGCTGATCAAAAAGATCCAGCCCAACAATGCTCAGAAAGAATATTACCTCACGGATATCGTGGCCGAAGCAGTAAAAGAGTCTCTCCATGTTGAGGCCTTTATTTTGCACCGTGCTCCGGAGGTGATCGGCATTAATAACAGGATTGATCTGGCTAGAGTTTCAGCTATTATTTGGGATCGCACACGAGAAGACTTGATGAATAGCGGCGTAACCCTATTGGATCCAAAGACTGTCTTCGTGGATTCTCAGGTGAGCATAGGACCGGATACGGTAGTTTATCCTTTTTCGATCATTTCTGGAGCAACGGAGATAGGGAAAGAGTGTATCATTGAGGCGGGAGTAAGTATCCATGACTGCACGCTGGGCAACCGCGTCAACGTGTTGCAAGGATCGAGGTTGAATAGAGCCGTGGTTCGCGATGGTGCGACTATTGGTCCCATGGCTCACTTGAGACCCGAGGCGGATATTGGTGAAAACGCCAGAATAGGCAATTTTGTGGAAGTGAAAAAAACCTCTGTGGGTGCAGGCACCAAGGCAGCGCACTTGACTTATCTTGGTGACAGCCGAATAGGAAAACAAGTAAACATAGGTTGTGGAACGATTACTTGCAATTATGACGGCAAGCAGAAGCATCGGACCATAATCCACGATAACTGTTTCATAGGATCAGCCGTTCAGTTTGTAGCTCCTGTAGAGGTTGGAGAGGGGAGCCTTGTCGGAGCCGGTAGTACTATCACCAAGGACGTTCCCCCTCATTCTTTGGCCGTGTCCAGGAGCAAGCAGAGGATCTATCCGTTGAAGACCGGTCAGGGAACGGGATCACGTGATGAAGATAGGCATTCTTGAACTGGTAGGAAACATTTTCCTAGCTCCAATGGCTGGGATTACAGACCCTCCGTTCAGGAGGATTGTTCAAAGTTTTGGCGTCTCGGCTCTCTGGACCGAAATGATTAGCGCCCATGGTCTGCTCACTGCCCCTGGTAGGTTCCGTACGTTAAAACTGGGTGGGCACACCGTGCCCACAATATTTCAGATCAGCGGCAACGAGCCGGGGATGATGGCTGAAGCGGCTCGAGGCCTCCAAGATTTGGGTGCAGCAGCCATTGATATTAACATGGGATGTCCGGCGAGAAGGATAGTTTGCAATGGAGCAGGCGCCGCCCTCATGAAAAATCTTCCATTGGCGGGAAAAATCGTGGCAGCGGTTCGCATGGGGGTCAAGATCCCGGTTACGGCAAAAATCAGGTCCGGATGGGATGACCAGACACACAATGCTCCGGCGCTAGCTCGAATAATAGAAGATGAAGGGGCCGATGCCGTGATCATACATTCCAGGAGCTACTCCAACAAACATTCAGGACCAGCATCCTTAAAAGTGATCGAAGAGGTCAAACAAGCTGTAAAAATTCCAGTTATAGGTAACGGCGGGATCCAGGACGTGCGGGATGCTGAGACGATGCTTGGCATGACTGGTTGCGACGGGGTGATGGTAGGTCGAGGAGCTTTGGGTAGGCCTTGGTTCCCCAGCCTTATAATGAGTCGATTCTTGTTTCGGCCAACGAATGTTGGGCCGGTCAAGACTTTCCTGGAAGTCATCCGAGACCATTTCAGATTTCAGATGGAATTGTGGGATGTTTTGTACGCAGTGCGCCGTATGCGTAAACATCTGGCCTGGTACTCAAGAGGTTTCCCCAACGGGACGGAGTTCAGGCGAAGAGTTTTCCGTGAAGAGGATCCGACCAGGGTTTTGAATTGCGTCGAAGAATTCTTCGGGAGGGCACTAATCACATGAAGAGAAATGAAACCAGCCCTCCGCAGGGTTCCAGCGATTTGAAAGGACTGCCTAAAGTCGGCAGAGCAAAGGCCCTACTTTCAATCAATATTGGTGACTCAATTGACTTGTTGGTCGAGTATTTATGCGACAATGGCGTCAAGAATATTCATCCGCTCATTATGGGAGAAGTGGAAAAGAGGCTTATCGTCAAAGTTCTTGAGAGAAGTCGAGGGAACAAGTTGCAGGCGGCTGAACGCCTTGGAATCAGCCGCAATACTTTTCAC
>CAINUH010000085.1 GCA_903853735.1 uncultured Desulfomonile sp.
AAACAGAGACGATTCGATCTGAACTCAATCGTACAGTCGTGACAAATTTTCACGAGGCTAAGATTGCCTCGAACACGGGATTCTTGTTGTGAATTCATCCCCATCAAAGCAGCATATATAAGATGTCAAACGCGATAAAAAAGAGTCGGGGTACGGTTCTAGCCACGGCGACGACGGCAACCTGGTGCATCTTCGCCGCTGTATTGATTTATTTTGTTCCGTCTTTTTGTGAAAACTTCAATTTGTGGTTGTTCGACTGGAAATTGTCCTTTACTCATCTCCCGGATCACCATCGTAGCATTGTTCACCTGGATGTCGACGACAAAGCTTTGGCCCAATTCGGCGCATGGCCGTGGGATCGGTCGTTGAGCGCTGAAGTCTTGAGGCGACTCACGCAGATGGGCACTAGGCTCATTGTGTTTGAAATTCTGTATTCCTCCGCGAGAAGTCAGGATGGTGACCAAACACTATTCGATGCCGTTAAGGAATCGGGCAACTGTGTAATATCTGCCGGCATGGGGCTGACGGAACATGAAGAGGAGAAACTGTCGGTGACCGGCGATACTACGAGAGCCGATCTGATATATGATAAGGCATGGAATTTGAACGTCCCCACGGCATTCAGGGCCCCCAAAGTAGTCAACCTCAAGAACGCGTTCCTTCCCCTGCCACAGCTGATCCAGAATGCAAAATCCCTTGGACATATTTGTGGAACACCGGACAGCGATGGCGTATATCGCAGGATACCCTTGCTTGTGAGGCTTGAGGAACATTATGTCCCGAGCTTGAGTTTGGCAACGCTAGTTTCCTATTTGGGATTGAGCAATGACAACATCACGGTGACCGGGAAAGGCTATGTCGAAATCACACCAGAGGGGCAACCGATCCGAATCCCTGTCGACTCTAAGGGAATGATGCTTATTCGCTGGGGCAAAATATGGGAAACCTTTCCGCATTATTCAGTGACGGATGTTCTCAGCAACAGTCCGGATGGCTCCAGATCGATGAGGTACAAGGACAAGATCGTCATTATCGGAGTCGTCGCCACCGGGACCACGGATTTCGGAGTGACACCGGCAGGAGTGCACACCCCACTTAATCGCGTCCATTCCAACGCGCTCAACACCATTTTAATGAAATCGTTCATCACTCAGATAAAGCCTTTTCCCTACGTAGTCATTCTTGGAGTCATATTTACAGTCTTGTTTTCAGTGGTGGCGGGCCTAACTCGGCTTATGACTGCGATTATATTTGCTTTTGTCATAATTGCTTTGACAATATTGTCGTCCGTAGCGGTATTCACCACGTTGTCATTAGAACTACCGATAACGGAATTCCTCTTCTTGTTCGTGCCGGGAACCCTCGCAGGGATTATTGTGAGGACATCAACTATAGAGCGGCAGGCAGCGAGAGCGTCCAGAGCTGTGGAGCGTTATCTTTCGCCAGATCTGCTCGAACATATAGTCGCGCAAGGAATGGAACTCGACTTATCAACCAAGAGGACCGAACTGACCATTGTCTTTGTGGATGTGGAAGGGTTCTCCACGATTTCTGAGACTGTGGATGTAGAATATATCAATCGCCTGTTAAACGACTTCTTTGAGTCAATGACCCTGACAATATTACATCACAACGGCACGGTGGACAAGTTTCTTGGGGACGGTCTGCTTGCGTTTTTTGGAAATCCAATTCCCTTGGAAAACCACGCTCAAGAAGCCTTGCGGGCCTCACTGGAAATGCACAAGAGCGTGGGAGAATTAAACACGAGGCTATCTCAGTGGGGCATCAGCGAGTTGGAAAAAGGGATAAATATAAGAATAAGTATCAATACCGGCATGGTGATTGTTGGCAACATAGGATCATCTCGTCGGATGGAGTACACAGTCCTCGGTTCTGCCGTAAACATCGCCAGTAGGCTTCAACCTCTTGCACCCTCTGGAGGAATCATAATGACGGCCAGAACACATGCTCTTTCCAAGGAGCCAGTCGATTGCGTAGGCCCGGATTATGTCAGAGTCAAGGGAATCGAAAAGGCCATAGAGGTTTTCAAGATTTATCCAGACGCTATCACGCAATATTTTAAAGAGATTTAATGGATCGGTCTCCGGGATTTGGG
>CAINUH010000086.1 GCA_903853735.1 uncultured Desulfomonile sp.
ATCCACACCTCCTTTGAGGAAGATACTCACCGAGGAATAGTTGGGTATGATGTTGACCTTGATGTCGTACTTCCGAAAGAAGGCCATGGGCTGAAGATAGAACTGACCTGCCCAGAGACCTACGTTCTTGCCGTTCAGGTCCTGGGGGTGCTCTATGCCGCTCTTCTTCTTGGCAACCAGCATCAGGGCCGAACGTTGAACCACTTGTGCCAGGTTGACGACTCGATGCCCTGATGCCCTCTTTTCGATCCCATTGGAAAGCCAGTCAGTACAAAACGTTGCTTCGCCTGACTCCAGCAACACGAACGGGGGCTTTCCAGGCCCACCCACCATCAAGGTCAGATCCAGTCCAACTTCCCGATAGAACCCCTTTTCCAGCGCCACCATGTAACCGGCAAACTGGGCCTGCGGAAGCCATTGAGGAGCGAACGAAGCCTTTTTCAAAACAGTTTCAGCTTGCACCGCGGACACAGTCTGTAAGAAAACGAGGAACAAGACTACGATTACGGTTTCGTTGATATGTCGGCGAAGGGCCTTTGTAATAAGACTGGGGTCGGCTTTCATGTCACTTTACAATGGGACTGACGCGCTGGACCTTGTAATATCCCGAGCGCCGCAGAGCGGATAATGTTCGTCAATATGGCCGATTCCGATAGCGAGGCCGGCCTGTTGATTGGCCCCGTGCTGTATCAAGAACTTTCTCACATGTTCAGTTCCTTAGCTTTTGCCATCATCAGCTTAAATTTTTCAGCGGACCCCATCCATTAGGCTGAGGTAAATTCAATGATTATAAGCGACTACGTATCCACCGGATTAGGAGCCTTCCTCCGCTACCTGCTAAATGGGTCTAGAATTAGTGTCCTTTTCCAGTTCAGAGACAATTACGGGCAATTGGATTCCAATCTGGTGTTTTGGGACACGGATCTCGGGGAAGATTTTTAATCTAGGTTCCCAAGCAACTTTCCTTCTTATTGTCAAGACAGCGGCCATGCAAGTGGTGAAGGCCTGTTCTCCTTAGGGTGGCTAGGCGGTGTTTCCGGACTCAGGTCTTTCTATCCTCTTATTAGCCAGAGCACGATGAACAGTACGATTCCGATAACGACTAGACCGAGCAAGACAGATCCTTCATTTTTCGCACCCTGTTTTGGTTGGCAATTATTCTCAGGTGGAACTGGAACACCATGATCGGTACACCACTGATCATATTGTCCCTTGAGCTGTTGTTTTTCCTCTTGAGCCTTTTTCTCAGCACGGCGTTTTTCTGCATCTGCCATGCCTGCCGCCATAGCCAACCAATCGGAATCCATGGTTATTTACCACCCTTCTGTGTGTTGACGTACGGTTAAGGACAGGGCAAGAGCAATAAATGTGTTTCATGCCCGTGGGTTGGTGGTTCCACGCATAAGGCATCTTGTCTAATCTTCTCTGATCAGATCCGAAAATGGCCCAGTAATGAAGAATCAGGAACCGTCCATGATTCTTGATTGTAATCTGAGGCTTCACTTTGGTCATGCCTGGCCGTATTCCTTATCGATAAGACGCTTGAGGTTTTTCAGATCTTCCATCTGCTGCCATTCAGACTTTAGTTCCAGCTTGATATACTCAGGATAATCTTCTTCGGTCTCATAGTCCATGATTATCATGGCAAGTTCTAAGCCCTGCTGAGCGACAATTAGACTTGTGCGCCTATCGGTGTGAGGGCCGGGGAATAGGCTGGAAGAAAGACCGGTACGAATCGTCCCCAGTTTATCACTTTGCCCCGATGCTAACTTGCGTTGTCCAGAATCAGAAGATTTCGTTTGCGTCGAAAGATGATATCCTCGTTTGCATGATCCAGGAAGGTCTGGAAGACCTCGGTATCGGAATGGCTGAACAGGAAGAGCGTAGAACTCCCCAGTCGTCGGGCATACGGTTCCGTTTGCGCTCATTCGGACGTGCAGCCCTCGTAAGGCTGGCGGATTTTCTCACCTCTCAGGGCTCACCAGCGTCGAGGCCAGGCTGGTCATCAGATAAGCCAAGAAATCGACCTACAATCAATTTCATGTAAACCTCCTCCTCTTTACCCAGGCCATGTACTCCCCGACCGGCATGCGCTGGTAATCATATAGGCGTGCTCGCTCTGCTTCGCGAGTTGCTTCAAAGGCTGCCCGCTCTGCTGCCGAAATGATTGCTTCCGGTGTGATTGATGTACCGCATTCAGGGCACCTGCGTTTCGTCAGAGTGACCCTCTGCCGTAACTCAAGGCTGGTGTTACACATTGGGCATGTCCAGTGATATTTCGCCACAAAAGCCTCTCCTTTCCCGTTGAAACTCCTTCATGTGCTATGTCGAGGTCTGGGAACTCGTAGTGCTGAACATTGATCAGTCAATGTCGGGAAGACCGTCGGTTATCATGCAAGACCCCCTGACTAAGAGCGCACACGGGGCTTCCTTTTTTTGTCTAGGATGCATCGCGGAAAAAAACGTGCCTGATTTTTTCCCAATGTTCGGACCCAGGATGTACTGGCGTCACTGTGCGGGAGCCTGCCCACTCAAGGAAGCCATCAATGTCGAAGATGCTGGAGATTACCTCAGCCTGAACGGGCTCTGGGAGGTACTTATGAAAACGACCCGCCCCCAAGTAAGGGGCTGCTTTTTGTTTCATGTTATCGACAGCCGCGCGAATATCCTGCACAGTTGAGAAAAGATTCCTGATATCTTCTTCTCCAATGTTTCCCTTGAGAGCCAAGCCAGGCATGAATGAGCCTTTTATTTTCGAGCCGAGAATTGGATTAAGCACCCACTCATACAGTTGACCGCCGAAGTGAAACCAAATTGGTCCCCGTTCCTCGGATTCGTAAACCAGGGTTTCATCTTCAGCAAAACC
>CAINUH010000087.1 GCA_903853735.1 uncultured Desulfomonile sp.
AAACGCAGTACAAAACAGACGCGGAAAAGGGTGACGGTGGAATGATATGGAGCAACAAGGAGGCCCGCTGGGTTCCAAAGAAGGGTATGAAGTGGAATTCAGTGCCCTGGAAAACTGCCGACGATCAACCGGTGGTGTTTGTGTCATGGAATGATGCCAAGGCTTTTTGTCAGTGGCTAAGCCGTAAGGAGAAGCGAACTTATCGGTTGCCTAGTGAGGCGGAGTGGGAAATGTGTTGCCGCGGAGGAGCGGCCTGGGTGCGGTATCCTTGGGGAAACCGTCTTCCTGGAGACCACGACATGAATTTCGGCGATGGCAATCCAAAGCTTCCCGAAAGTCTCACCACTGTTGATGATGGCTACGAGTTTGTATCGCCGGTGGGGAACTATCCCCCTAACGGTTACGGCCTTTATGACATGGACGGCAACGTTATGGAGTGGGTCGAGGATTATTACGACAGAAACTACTATGAAGGGTCGCCTCTTGAAGACCCAAAGGGGCCTTCATCAGGTAACTCGAGGGTGAACAAGGGAGGGAACTGGTTTACCAGCCCATCGGATTGCCGCTGCGCGTTTCGCGGATTTTCCGGCCCGGAAATGAGTTTCTGGAATTTGGGTTTTAGAGTGGTTATGGATGAAAAAGAGGACGACGCCCCATCGGCTTCAAAGACGGTTCGATCCCAAGAAAGTGATACAAAGATGGGGGCCGCCCTACCCCCCAGCGAAGCTGATGGGACGAGAGTTTTTCGGCAAGCAATGTCTGCGGCTCAACAGCAGCAATGGGACACTGCTACCCAGGAACTTGAGAAGGCTTTGAAAATATACGAGCAGAGAGAGGATCCTATGTGGATTGCTCGAGTCAAAGCCACTCTCGCTGGAGTTTACGCTGAACAGAACCGCATTTACAAGAGCAAGGAACTGTACACTCAGGCTCTGGCCGAATTTCGCAAGATAGGGGACACGCAGAGCGCCAAGCTTATACTGGCTCGTCTGGGTGAACTTGAGACATCCCCGGGCGTGAAGGTCGTGGAGATCCAGAAGGGTGGAATTGCGGAAAAAGCCGGTGTTGTGGTCGGTGATGTTATTGTGGAATATGCAGGGGAGACGGGCTTCAGGGTCAGCGGCTTCAAGAGACTGGTGGACGATCACTCGCGGGCCGGCAAAGTTACCTTGAGTGTTTTGAATAACAACGAGATAACTACTTCCGTGGTGCCGACAGGTCCTTTAGGGGTGGCAGTGGAGGATATCAAGAGACCCCCGAGACCGCGAAGACCTCCGGAACAGGAAACCAATCGTGAACGAAGGCCATCCAGACAAAGAAGGGACCGCCGATAGGGTTGCCTGAGGCCCAGGAATTGCGGCAAGTTCATTCAGCTTCATGAATCTTTCCGGAAAAAGGATACTAATAGTCAAGCCGAGTTCTCTGGGTGACGTGGTCCACACTCTGCCACTTGTCCATGCCATTAAGCGACAGTACCCAACGTGTCATATTGGCTGGGTAGTGCAGAAGAGCTTCAAGAGCTTACTCGAATCCGACCCCTTCATCGATGCGTTATATCCTGTATTGATCCCATCCACCAGCGACCCATCAGCCTCATGGGCCACCTTCTTTCGTGCTGCCGGGGCAACTATTCGGACATTATCCTCCTTACGAGCAGTGTTCAGGAATCGCCCCTACGATTTGGTGTTGGACTTGCACGCCTCGTTCAGGAGCGGTTTACTCGCCCTGACCAACCCGGGGGGAACCAGACTGGGCTTTTCAGACGCGAAAGAGTTCAACACCTTCTTCCAGAATCATCTTGTTGTCGGTTCCCCGGAAAAACCGCACGCCGTAGACAAGAATTTGGCATTTGCACAATATCTTGAAATCAGTGCTGTCCCTTGGGACTTCCGCGTAATGATCGGCAACACGGAGCGCGAAAAGGTTCGAGTTTTTTTTAAAGAAGCCGGTATCGGACCAAAAGACCAGGTGGTTTATGCCAACCCCGCAGCGCGGTGGAAGACCAAGCTTTGGACAGTTCCGGCATGGGCACAATTGGCCGACCTTTTTGCCGACACGGGAGAGGCTCGTATGATCTTTGGAGGAGGTCCCGGCGACATACTCTATGTGAAATCGATTGCCCAACGCGCCCATAGAGGGACCATCGTGGCAGCGGGACGGCTAAGTTTGGCTGAATCAGCCGCTTTGATAGAGGCGGCGGACGTCTACGTAGGGGTGGATTCCGGCCCTATGCATATCGCCGCATTTGTCGGAACACCCGTCGTGGCGATGTTTGGCCCGACCGATCCGGCCAAGGTTGGACCTTACGGAAACGGACATCGAGTGATACGCAATGAATCGCTCCAGTGCCTGGGATGCCGAAAAAGATCATGTGAGGACCAGCGCTGTCTGGCAGAGATCACTGCTCGGCAGGTATTCGATGTGACCATGGAGATGCTGCGTGGCCGAATTGAGTCGATTTGATGGGCAAGCGTGATTACCATCACTACTCATGAGAAGTAGCGATTGTTCCTATACTATTGGCGGGCAGTGGCGCCAGCCCTATTGCTTGATTTCTTCTCTCACAAAGCGACTTTTCCTCAATGCGAATCGGTATCAGTTCGATCTTTCCAAAATCCCCGGACTTAGCAAGTTTTAGTGCTTGACCACAGGCACCGAATAGTGCTTTATTAACTGGTTTATGAATTCTGACTTGGGCATCGGAATTCCCCCGATAGCCATCTTCCCAAGGGGTTCAAATGAAGCAGTATAAAACGGAAGAAGTACGTAATGTGGCGGTCGTTTCCCATTCAGGCTCGGGTAAGACGACCTTCTGCGAAGCCATGCTATTTGACGCCGGAGCTGTTGACCGGTTGGGCAAGGTTACGGATGGGTCCTCGAACTTTGATTTTGAGCCGGAAGAGGTGAAGCGGGCAATCACCATCGGCACCGGGCTGTTTACCGTTGAGTGGAAAAAGAAAAAAATAAATTTACTTGACACGCCGGGCGATCCGAATTTCGCAGCCGAGGTGACAGCCGCCCTCAGAGCCGCCGACAATGCAGTCCTGGTCGTGGATGCAGTGGATTCCATAAAGCCTTTGACGGAAAAAGTGTGGTCCGCCATTGAAGCGGCAGGTCTTCCAAGGCTGCTGGTGATAACGAAAATGGACCGTGAGAGAGCTGACTTCGCCAAGGTTATAAATGACGTGAAAGAAACTCTTGCAGTCAAACCCCTTGTTCTTCAAGTCCCAATAGGTAAGGAAGGTGGGTTCACCGGCGTTGTGGACCTGCTGTCAATGAAGGCTCTCACATTCGACGGTGACGGAAGAGGAAGTTCGAGGGCTGAGATCCCGCCTAACCTAGCTGACGAGGCAAATTCCCGACGGGAAGTGCTCATAGAAGATTTGGCTGAAGTGGATGACGGTCTTATGGAAAGGTATCTTGAGGGCGAGGAACTGGGAACGGACGACCTGGCTCATGCACTGAGACAAGGCATTCTTAAAAGGGTTTTTGTTCCCGTGCTGTTGTGCTCGGGGGCTACCAACAGAGGTATCCAGCCGATCATGGATATAATTGCCGATGCTTGCCCTTCCCCTGCCGAGTTGCCACCTGTCACCGGCGTCACTCTTTCGGGACAAGAACAGACCAGGACTCCTTCTCCTGAGGACCCGTTTTGCGCCTATGTCTTCAAGACACTCGCCGACCCCTATGCGGGTAGACTGTCTATTTTTCGGATTTTTTCAGGAAAACTGGCTCCTGATTCCAATTTCCTCAATTCCTCCCGTGGTTCCAAGGAGCGTTTCGGCCAGTTGCTGGCCATGCAGGGGAAGAGTCAAAAATCTATTGAATCGTGCCAGGCAGGGGACATTGTCGCCGTTGCCAAGCTCAAGGAAACTCTCA
>CAINUH010000088.1 GCA_903853735.1 uncultured Desulfomonile sp.
CTTCGCCGTTCTGCGTGATGGACGAAGCCGACGCCCCGCTGGACGAGGCCAATGTAGAGCGTTTTGTGCGCCTGCTGCGCGAATTCTCAGGCACCACCCAGTTCATAGTCATTACCCATAACAAGCGAACCATGGAAGCTGCTGACTCTCTTTACGGCGTAACCATGGAAGAGCCTGGAGCTTCAACCGTGGTGTCTGTACAATTCGCCGCCTAATACCTGTTGAACGGTTTTCTGATTGATACCGGCCAGGTTGGTTCGTCTCCTCACAGACACCAACGCATAATGCTGAGAAATTGGGCGCTCAAACCTTACTTATTCTCGAAAAGTTTCTCATATTGGCCGTAGCCTTCCTTATCCAGATCCTCTTTCGGGATGAA
Source organism: uncultured Desulfomonile sp. (assembly GCA_903853735.1). The sequence goes on from CAINUH010000088.1 coordinate 380, forward strand.
ACGGAGTGCCGCCGAATTCATGCAATAACGAAGGCCGGCCGGCGTTGGCCCATCGTTAAACACATGCCCCAAGTGAGAATCTGCTTCCCTGCTTCTTACCTCCGTGCGTGTCGTAAAAAAGCCATTGTCTTGTCTTTCAATAATGTTTCCGGCTTCCAGCGGCTTGGTAAAGCTCGGCCAACCCGTACCGGAATCGAACTTGTCCAGCGAACTGAAAAGGGGCTCACCAGAAACGACGTCCACATAGATCCCTTGTCTTTCGTTATTCCAGTATTCATTTTGGAACGGCGATTCCGTCCCGTTTTCCTGTGTCACTGCATACTGTAATGGAGACAACATCTTCTTGGTCTGTACGGCTTCGATGTGTCCCTTTTCGGAGTAATCCTCATAAGTGGGATTGTCGGCGGTTCCGCCCGTGTAACCCGATACCACGTCTGCAACGCCGTTCAGTCTTTCAAAGGGCGGCTGCATGCACCAGAAACAGCCGCCGGCAAACGTGGCTGTCTCGTATTCCGTCTGGGCGTTTACGATCACCGTTAGGCACACAAGGACACAAAGCCCTGCCAGAGATATTTCCGTCAACAGCGTCATCATCTTTACACGCTCCTTTTCATGGTCTTTCGAACTTTCGAACATTCATGCTGTCATTCGGCGTCAGGGTTCCGCTTAATTGTTGACACTAGCGGTTTGGGGGTGAGCTTGCGCCGGTTTATTAAGGTGAGGAATTTATTGACGAGTTTGTCCGGCAGTTCCTTACTCTCAGCAGGGGACATGCCGGTAAGTCGAATTGTGCCGCCTGCCATCTCCCTATGCCCGCCTGCCGACCCTGTTTGCCCTATGAGCCTTCGCATCACGGAACCGGCTTGTTGTTTTCTGGACGTGGATCGTAAAGACAGTATCATCAAGTCTCCGGTTTCTGCCATGCACAAGGACCAGCTAACATTCTCGATCCGGAGCAGCAGGTCGGCCAGTTCCGGAACTATCGCTTCAGATTTGATTTCTCCAAGATGGGATACTGCAACGTCCCGGTACAGCATGGTCCTTGACAGGCCCAAATAGTAATCTTCGAAGTAGTGGACAGGGAGTGGAGGCTTTTCAATCCATCCCAACACACGTGGATTTGTAAGGGGAGAGAGGTAGTTGAACGCACAGAAATCCGGCTTGGACGCCGTCCTTACCAAAGAATTGGTGTCGGTCTTGAGACCGTAAAGAAGCGCGTTTGCCAACGTACGTGGCGGGTCGAGACCTGCTGCGACGAGATATTCTGTAATGATGGTTGATGTGGAACCGTAATTAGGTCTAACATCGTGAAACGCAGCTTTCAAAGATAATTTTCGCAAGGGGTGATGGTCGATTACTATCAACGGAGGAGTTTCTCTTGAAAAGAGAAGGTTGTTTCCAGTGCCGGGTTGACCGTCTACCAGAGCTATTTTCAGGCTCAGTTCCGGGTCCAGGACGCTCAGAGGGCTCATCGGGATCCGCAACCTATGGATCATGGCCTTGTTTTCGGCTCTAGTGACTACCCCGCCATACGCGATAGAAGACCGAATGCCAAATTTTCTGCCGAGCAAGAAACTAAACCCGTAAGCGCCTGCAATGGTGTCGGGATCAGGATTATTGTGGCAAAGAATGAGGATGCGCCGGTCGCTCTGACTTTCAAGCAAATCAGACAGCGCCAGAAGCTTGGCTATGGACCTGTTTAGATCCCACCGGAACGAATTCATCTGGATCCACTATTCTGTCACGTCGTCATCTGCACGTTTTTCACAGGTAGAAAGAGGCCATCATTTTGCGGACTACCCTCTGGTTGAGCACCATTCCACGAATAAGTCCTCTTGATCGCGCAAATCTGTTCTCAATGAAGGCATCCAGCCACAAATCTCTCTTATCGGTGAAACCTATCACTCCCACCATAGTTAACGTCTCGCCCGGCGGCGCCATGGTATTGAGTTCCGGAAATTCCGTACCGGTCAGGATCGGAATCAGACGTCGGTCCTTGAGCAGCTTCATTATCATGAAAGTCCCGAACTGGGCCACCGCTTCCATCTGCAAGTGCCCGCCAAAAAGAGGCATTCCGACAAAATGATCTCGTAATATGGGGTTCTGTTCAGGAGTTGGGACCGTGTAACGCCCGAATCCAAGCATTCCGTTCCGAAACTCTCCTACCTCCATCACCACGCGATCCAGGAAAAGAAAATTTTCACCATACATACTCAAAGTTTGTCTGATTTCATCCTTCTCGAAATATCTCCATTGCCGTTTGATCACTGGCGGCATAACTCTTTTCTCTCGAGGTTTCGCCAACCCGATTGAGCTTTGGCCTAGGAGATCACGGTAATAGACCTGACGCACATCGCCTGGTTGATATTTTTCGCCTGCAAGGAATTCCTTGACCACTATTATTCCGCCGGCTTCTCTAACAAAATCAGATATAGCTTCAACAGCTTTTCTCAGTGTGGCAAAGGTTCCGTCCTTTCGTAAACGGCTGAACAGTTCGTGAACTGTTCGTGAGAGTTCAGCATTGGTGGACCGTGTAATGAAGGTCCAGTCCTTTTCCAGAAAAACCCTGAGATCCTCGACCAAACCGTCCAGACCCTCAATTTTTTCAAGTGACTGCTGCATTTTGGAGAAAGCGGAGGCTGTCTCGTCTGAAACGGATGCTTGATGGCGTAATTCATTCAGATAATTGTGGATCACCGCAAGCTCGATCCCCGTGAAAAACTGGGATGACTGAGTCCAGGCTTCAGGCAAGGCGGCAATAACAGTGCGCTTCCCTTGACGGGCCAAACGCAGGGCAATGTGCTCAAGGTGCTTCTTGGTATGAGAGATGAAGTAGGGCAGCTCTCCGCGGTAAGTTAAAGCCAGGTACTGAGTAGCATCGTCGGCCAAGGAAGAAATGCCGTTGATCGTATCTTCGAAGGAACCGCCATTGACATAGTAAACATTCCTCTTCACGACAGTAGCCATATCGAAAAAGGTATGCTTACCTTTTAAAATGTCCCCCACTGCCTTCATCACTGAAGGCTGTCTGGGGAATCCTCCGGCAACCGCATGAACTACCGCATCCAGCCTGCTCACTCCTTTTTGTGCAAGCCTGCCGCTTATAAGGTTCAGAGAATCCAAAACTGCCTTCCGCTTCTCGAAATCATATCTCAGCGGCACATCAATCAACTCTGCCCTCAAATCATTGAAGAAAATCTGTTCTCGAGGGTCTTCGGGATTGAGGGAAGTACAGAAAACCCTTGCACCAGCTTCCCGGGCGGCAATGGCAATGGCCTCTCCGTAACCGCCGCTCCGAGCGCCAATCACTAAGACGTTTTTACCCTGGAGCATAAGACTAGTCCCTGGTAGAGTATTTAGTTCGCGACCCCTGAAATCAACAAAATACAATAGTTAAGCCCATTAGTCAATTTTTAAGGATCTGAGGTCCGCTGTGAAGCGGCGAACTGCGCCGGTATCTATTTCCTTGACAAGCCGCCTTACTTGGGTGAACGTCCACAAAAAACGATTAAATGTTTAGAATGACGGAGTGCTGTATACATCTTATACGGATTTGCGTTCAGACAAGAAAGGCCTACCCTCATGTATCCTCCGCTTCGGACGTATGAGCAAGCCCAAAACGTCCCGGCAGGTTCACGGTTTGAACACAAATCGATATGAGCAGTTTAGAACTACAGAAAGGCTCGAACATGTCATGGTCCAAAGAGAAGGAAGAGGCGGCCCGATTAATTATGAGAATGCTATATGACAACGGGATGATACGGACTTTCTACCGGGATAGGCCTCAAGGCTGGACCCTGATTTCCGGATTGTATAGTCCTCTTTATATTCAGCTTAGACCGATGGTGTCCTATCCGGATATTCTTCGAACAGTATGTAGGGCCATGGTACGAATGATCCGAGAAGAGGCCCCGGAAATAACCAAGATAGTTGGCATAGCCATGGCCGGAATACCAATAGTCGCCGGAATGGCTGTGGTTGGAGGTATGCCCGCTGCTTTCACGAGGAAAATGGAAGGTGTTAGATCTGTGGAGTCTTTTCGATCCACGATCATCGACTATGGTGAACATTCTTTGTTGGAGGGAGATCTGCTACCAGGAGATAAGCTGGTCTTGGTCGATGATTTGGTAACACGTTTCGATAGTAAACAGGTGGCTTTGGAACAGGTGAATTACGAGATTCGGAAACGCGCACTGCGTGGAGTAGAACGCCGTAACATAGCTGTAGTGCTGGACAGGGAACAGGGCGGTCAGGAAGCCGCACAAGCAACGGGAATGAAGCTTGTCAGCCTTATACCCTTCAAGACAGTGGGGCTACCCCTCCTAAAAAATGTGATGGCCCAAAAGGAGTGGGAAATAATAACGAGTTATTTGGATAACCCATCTTCTTTTCAGGACCTCAAAGTCCAAGAAGCAATTGCAAAAGAATCGATCCAGTTTTCGGGGCAATAATTTTTCTCGGAAAGTTGCCTTTCAGAACGGAGCCTTTCGCAGGATGCTCTGATCTCTGGAAGGCCCCACGGAGATCAGCGTAACCGGAACATTCGTCATGTGTTCGATGGTTTCAACGTAGTCCCTGGCGTTTTTGGGCAAGTCCTCAAAAGATCGACAATCTTCAATCGGTTCATCCCATCCCTTGATCTGTATGTACTTGGGAATTACCCGTTCCAGATCTTCGACGTCGGCGGGGACTCTGTTTACAGTGCGGCCATCCAACTCGTAGGCGGTACAGATTTTGATGGGTGAGATTCCCGTAAGCACGTCCATCTTTGTTAGGGCAATTCCTGTCAGACCATTTAGTCTTATGCTGTGGTTTATCACTATCATGTCCAGCCATCCACATCTGCGGGGTCGCCCCGTGGTGGCTCCATACTCCGCTCCCCTGCTACGAATTTCTTCTCCCAGCGAATCCTTGAGTTCGGTCGGAAAACCTCCCTCGCCCACTCTCGTGGAGTAAGCCTTCATTACCCCCCAAATACTCTCAATTCTTTTTGGGCTGACGCCCGAGCCGCAGCAAACATTTCCTGAAACTACATTTGAGGAGGTTACGTAGGGGTACGTTCCATGATCAATATCCAGAAGGGTGCCCTGAGCCCCCTCGAAAAGGACGCGACTTCCTCCCGACATACGGTTGAATAGTACATGGGCGGTATCTGTGATATGCGGTTCTAGTTGCCTGCCGTATTGCAGGTATTCCTCGACCACCTGTTCAGGATCCAATCTTGGACGCTTAAATCGGTGTTCAATGAGAAAATTTTTTTCTTCGAGGACCGCCCGAACCTTTCTCCCCAGGGTATCCGGTCTCAGGAGGTCTCCCATTCTGATTCCCATCCTGGATGCCTTGTCTTCATACGCAGGACCGATCCCTCTTCCAGTGGTTCCGATCTTGGCCCCTCCGAGGAGTTCCTCTCTGCCCTGATCGATTATCTTGTGGTACGGCATAATAGTGTGGGCTCGCTCAGATACGATAAGCTGGCCGTCATTTTGGAAGTGACCCCTTTTCCGCAATTCATCCTTTTCTTCCAATAGCACCTTGGGGTCGATTACCACACCGTTGGCAATAATGTTGAGAGTGCCGGCGTACAGTATTCCCGATGGGATAAGATGCACGATCACCTGTTCGCCGGATACCTTCAAAGTGTGGCCTGCATTGTTGCCACCTTGAAATCGGACTACAACGTCAGCCCGACCGGTCAGAAGATCTACAATTTTCCCCTTTCCTTCATCACCCCATTGGGTTCCGACAACTACCAGAGTGCTCAAAATAGTGTCCCTTTCTCATTCCTGTTGAAGCTACTTTTTTTCGAAGTAGCCCGCTACTTCCTAGGAATTAATGACCCATGTCAACAAGAATTATGAGTCCAAAATTACCTGTTTAGCTGTCAGGATTCCTTGTATTTGACTTATGGCCAGCAACGTAGCCGAATCGGCGGGGGTGTCGATATTTATAATCGACATGGCTAGACCACCCTCTCGGTCTCGTGACAGATTCATCTGGGCAATGTTAATTCCTCTGTCAGCCAAGGCCCCTGACACCCCGGCAACCATGCCGGGAATATCTCTATTGGAAACAATAAGCATCGGGCCTGCTGGAACCGCCTCAGTGACAAACTGGTCGATTCCGATTATTCTCGGTTCATCGCCTACACGCTTTATCAAAGCTCCGTGAGCGCTCAAGCAACTCCCACTACTGCATGTGACCTGAATTCTCAAGGACGCAGCACGCTCAATGCCTTCTTTCTTGGTTGTCTCTAGTACGCGGATTCCTCTATCCTGTGCGATAACAGACGCGTTAACGTGGTTAACCTCAGTCCCTTCGAATCGCGTTAACAAGCCAACCAACGCAGCATTGGTTAGTATACCCAAATCCGCGGCCGAAAATTCACCGCGATACTCGACCTCCATCTGAACAATGCCTTCAGGCGCAAGCCCCCCAACAAATTGTGCCAGTCTGTGAGCCAGATCCAGGTACGGGGCTATCCTGGCGCTATCTGCCGGGTCGCTGCCGGGAACATTTACCGCATTTTTGACTACGCCCCTCTGGAGGTAGTCTATCATCTGCTGGGCTATAGCCTCTGCTACGTTGATCTGTGCTTCGCTCGTTGAAGCGCCCAGATGTGGAGTGCTGATCACCCTGGGGTGCATCACCAGGGGATGAACGCCAGTGGGCTTAACGGTAAAATCATCCAATGCGGCTGCTGATACTTTCCCGGAATTGAGGGCTTCCAGCAGAGCTTCCTCGTCCACGATTCCGCCTCGAGCGCAGTTAACTATTATTACCCCATCTTTCATTTTGCGGAACGCTTCTGAGTCTACCATGCCGCGGGTATCACTGTTAAGCGGCGTGTGGACAGTGATGACATCAGATCTACGATAAATCTCCTCAAGCGACGCAGGTTTGACACCCCACTGGGAAGCAGCACTTTCGGTTATGGCCGGGTCGTATCCCAATACATTCATTCTTAGTCCTCGGCCCGCACGTTTGCCTACAAGACTTCCTATCTTTCCCAAACCTATTACGCCCAGAATTTTCCCAGCCATTTCTCGGCCTTGAAATCTTTTTTTCTCCCAGTTGCCCATCTTCACGGAAGCGACGGCCTGGGGAATGTGGCGATGGGCAGCCATAATGAGCGCGAGAGTGAGTTCGGCGGCTGCTCCCGAATTACCGCCGGGAGTGTTCATAACCACTATCCCCCTGCGGGTTGCTGCTGTAACGTCAACGTTATCGATGCCGGTGCCCGCTCTTCCTATAACCCTCAATTTTGGAGCGGCTGCAATAATAGCGGCGGTTACCCTTGTATCACTACGAATCACCAGCCCGTCATAGCTCTTAATAATGTCTGTGAGAGCCTCTACTGATAGACCTGTATTCACTTCGACGTGGAATCCAGGCTGACTCAAGAAAAGATCAATTGCTTTCTGGTGAACCCTATCGGACACGAGAATGTGGTAATCCATAGTCTAGTTCTCCAGATCCGGCTCGACTATCCGTTTTTTTTCGCAAATTCTCTCATCAAATCAACCAGGGACCGTACAGCATCTATACTAACGGCATTGTATAGAGACGCTCTGCACCCACCTACCGAGCGGTGCCCCTTCAACCCGCCCATTGCCTCTCCAAGCGCTTCCGCCACGAACTTTTTCTCCAAAGTCTCGTTCGGCAACCTGAAAGTAACGTTCATCATGGACCTGCTGTCAACATCAGCCGTTCCTGTGTAGAACTCACTCTCGTCTATGGCTCCGTATAACAGGTCGGCTTTCTCCTGATTAAGCTTCTCCATCGCCTCCAATCCACCTATGGTATCCTCGAGCCACTTTAACACAAGCTGAACCATATAAATAGGCAGGCAGGGCGGTGTGTTATACAGCGAATTTTTTTCCACGTGCGTGGTATAGCGTAACATGGTCGGAATATCATTGGGGACTCTCTCCAGCATGTCTTCACGTATAACTACGAGAGTAACCCCGGCCGGTCCTAAATTCTTTTGGGCGCCGGCATAGATAAGGCCAAACGGTTTAGGGTCAAACGGCCGAGAAAGCATGTCCGACGACATGTCCGAAACCAAAGCGACATCCCTTGCATCGGGGAAAGTAGCCCACTGCGTTCCTTTGATCGTATTATTAGAGGTAAAATGAAGGTAGGCCGCTCCAGGGGTGACGACGAAATTCTTCGGGATATAGCGGAAGTCCCGGTCTGCGCTGGTAGCAATTACCTTATATGATTTCTTTAGTATTTCAACTTCTTTGATGGCTTTCGTCGCCCAAGTCCCTGTGTTGATATAGTCGGCTGATGATCCTGGAGGGATCAAGTTCATGGGTACCATTGAAAACTGGGTGCTTGCTCCACCTTGAAGAAACAAAACCTTGAAGTTCTCAGGCAACTTCAGAAGGCGCTGCAAGCGAGCCACTGCATCATTGAGCACTCCTTCGAACAGCGGCGACCTATGGCTCACTTCAGCAACAGACATTCCTGAGCCCTTGAAGTCGATGAACTCTGCCTTGGCTTCTTCCAGGACCGCCAGCGGGAGGGCTGCAGGCCCAGGATTAAAATTGTAGATTCGAGACGCCATCTCTCCATCCCTCCTCATGACTGATTTCCTGCCATAATTTTGAACAAGTGTCTTAATTTAGCTCAGAAGGCTTCAAATTTCAACAGAATTTGCTGAGACCGATCTTCCTCGGCCAAGACTAATCATTTTCGGAATGCAAAAAGGCTGATCATCCAAAGACATTGAATTTTATCAGAAATCCTCCAAGGAAGGTCACTGTCTGAAATTGTGAGCACCAAGGGGAGATCTTCTCTTGAGTTCAGTGAGAGGTCCGTCCTTCGGCAAATGGATCGAAAAGCGTTACATCTTTCATGGCTCCAAAAGGGCATACCAGTCCGCACATTCCGCAGGCCACACACTTTTGGGCATCGAATGCCACCTTCATTTCAGGGGGCACAAGAATCAGGGCGCCGGTGGGACACAGGCCGGTGCAGGCCCCGCAATGGACACACTTTTCTTCTTCGCGCCATACGTTATCCGCTAGAGGTTCCACAACGACCTCGTGGTCTTCCAGGAACCTGATCCCCTTGTCTATCAAATCGTCTTCGCCGGTTAACTCCAGGAGAATTCGCCCCTCGCGGCGCGGCAGTATTTTTGCTTCGAGAATATTGAATACGAGATCAAAGTCCTTAGCAAGCCTGAAAATAACCGGTTTGTACATGATGCTTGACTTGAATATCAGCAATACGTTTTTGGACGCCATGTCACTACCTCTCTATTCCTTCTGCAACCTTGGTGTCACCGATGTGCCGGGAATTCGGTGCAGTATCAGCCCTGTGAACCGGAACCAATTCGATTTCTCCAAGCGCTGCCAATTTGTCCCCCAATACGGCGAGTGCCCCGTCTATACCCGGCACCTTTAGAGCTAATTCCACAGCCCTCTTAAGATCCCTGGGTTTATGGATTATGTTTCCCGCAGCAGTCGCGACCGCATCGGCCAACGGCACGTCTTTTGATATGACAACTACGGCGTCGGCCGTTCCAAACGATAGTGAAGGACCTACCGTCCCTGACGAGGTACATACACCTAAGGGTGTGGGGGTCGATTCTATCCTCACGCCTAGACGACCGCTGAATGGCGAATCTCCGGCAAAGAGTCCGACTACTGTGGGTTCCAATACTTTCAGAAAAATGTCCCCGCCGTTCTCCACAATCACTTCGGGAGACCTCTCCAAGAGCGCCTGGCCAACGTATTCAGCCACCGCTCCCGCCACGGCAGCCATTGGTCCAGTACCAGCTTTTTTTGCCGCTCTCACCATGCGAGTCGCCACGGCTGAATCAAGTGGATCCTCTTCGATAGGAACCAGGCTCGTCAGAAATTCGGGCCTGCGGATAATGGCCTGTTTGATCTTTGCCCTGCACTCACGTATGAGGCGTTCTGTCTCTGCCTCCAATGATGAATGGGCCTTGACATAGAGGTCCGAGGTTTCGACTGCCACCCTGAACGTCTTGAAACGATCCAACCCATTGAAATCCCTATAAACTCTAGGCTCATATACTACGGGGAAAGTCATCCCTGATTTTGGAAACCTTCAAAAGGAACAGTCGGCAATGTGTCCTGGGGTTCACCAATCAGGAACTGTCCTGATTCGATCCATTCTTTGAGAATCCTTGCTATCTCTAAAGCTGCCGAGTAACTGGAAAGCGGCGAAGTTGAAACTTGCCTTCCTTCTACGGTGATCTCTCCTGTCTTGAGTTGGCCGCAGGTAACATGGGTAATGGGCTGACCGCCGGATTCAGGATAGTCTTTCCCATAATCTACGACCGGCACGAGAATTTCATCATCCGAAACGGCAGTAAACCTGGCCATGTGTTCGTCGAGTATGGGAATAGGGACTCCCACCCCAACATTTAACGAACAACCGTAACCAGTCAAAGAGGCCCCTCTCAAAAAGCGAGAGGACATGCCCTTTAAATCTCCCCTCACTGCTATGGTCCCTGCTCCTCCCATTACTACGCCGTTTTCCGATCTCTGCACCCTCGGATTATGCTGCGTCCCTGCCCCGATGACGTATCCAATACCTCCACCCAGAAAGATGCGGGTTCCTATCCCTATCGTGCGGTAAAAAGGGTCGTTAAGCAATGGACTCAGTTGACCGGCAGTCGAGTAGTTCGCATTCATGCCATCAGGTCTGAGAATTCCCATGTACGTGTAAATAGTTTTCTTGGACAGATTCACAGCACAGTTGTAATTCTGATAACAGTTTCTCGGGCTAAGCAAGAACGCGTCCACGAAATCCTTGAGTATCATATTGGATTCGTGCCTGCGCTTGGGATAACAATCCGTTCCGTAAGACGATGCCTCAAGATAAATTTCTCGCCCCGAGACGAGATCTTCTATCACGTGTCCGCCTCCGTAACGAAAGCGACCTGGAAAAACCTTATTGAGAGGGTCGTCTTCCTTGGCCTGAGCGGCCCCTATATAGCAATCCACCGCTGCCACACCCGCGTAGGCCTCAACGCCATTCAGGTAAACCTTGTTCGCCTTTATTCTAGGTTTTGTATGCCCGAAATTCAGGAACGCACCGGAAGAGCACATTATACCGAATGTTCCGGTTGTGACCACATCCACCTTTCGAGCGGCTTCAACCGGACCGTACTCTCCGGTTATACCTACCATCTCATCTGCCGTCGCTACGACCGCTTTGCCTTCCCTGATCTTCCGGTTTATCTCGGCAAATGTTTTGCGAACCTTAGGCTCAGACATCAGGAACCTCCGAGGGTGTTGCTACGTCGGTGAATCCACTTCACCTATACGGATAATACTTTTCTCAACGGGCTGTCATTCATACTTTGAGGCCCGGCGCTCCATAAATTGCGCTTTCACCCAAATCCTCTTCTATCCGCAATAATTGGTTATACTTGGCAATCCTATCGGTCCGGGAGGCCGAACCCGTTTTGATCTGTCCTGTCCCCAGGGCCACTACCAAGTCGGATATGGTTGTATCCTCCGTCTCTCCGCTTCTGTGAGAGACTACCGCTGTATACCCATTGACAGCGGCCAGGCGCACGGCTTCGATAGTTTCCGTGAGTGTTCCAATTTGATTGAGCTTGATGAGAATTGAATTGGCTACTCCAAGATCAATTCCCTTCTGGAGCAGCTCCCTATTTGTCACAAACAGGTCATCCCCAACAATCTGTATCTTGTCCGTCAGCCGATCCGTAAGAATTTTCCACCCATCCCAGTCGTTTTCATCAAGCCCATCTTCTACTGACACGATGGGGTAGCGCTCAACCAGATTGACGTAGAAATCGACCATTTCAGCAGAACTCTTTTTGGAGCCCTCAGCACCCAGATTATACACGCCTTCTTCATAAAAGGAGCTGGCAGCAGGGTCGAGTGCAATAAATACTTCCTTGCCGGCAATATAGCCGGCGTCTCCTATGGCCTGGATGATCACCTGGAGAGCCTCTTCGTTAGATCCAAGGTTGGGAGCAAAACCTCCTTCATCACCCACGGCTGTGTTCAGGCCTTTACCTTTCAGAACTTTTTTCAATGCATGAAAGATCTCAGCGCCCATCCGGAGGCCTTCGCTAAAGCATGAGGCTCCAACCGGCATAACCATAAATTCCTGGATGTCCACGTTGTTGTCTGCATGTGCTCCGCCGTTTAGTATGTTCATCATGGGCACCGGCAGGCGCCTGGCATCGACTCCACCAAGGTACCTATAAAGGGGTATTCCCAGTTCTGCGGCACATGCTTTGGCGGCCGCAAGGCTCACCCCAAGTATGGCATTGGCCCCCAGATTACTCTTGTTGGTGGTTCCATCCAGATCTATCAGCAGGCTGTCTAAACCCGGCTGATCGAATGCGTCCATACCGATGACAGCAGGGCCAATTTCTTGTGTGACATTTTCCACAGCTTTCAGGACGCCCTTACCGCCATATCGTTTGGGATCTCCGTCTCGAAGCTCTACAGCTTCCCGCTCTCCGGTAGATGCTCCAGACGGTATCGCTGCTGAGCCGACCGCGCCTCCATCAAGAAACACGTCTACTTCAATAGTGGGGTTTCCTCTGGAATCCAGTATTTCACGGGCTTTCACATCAGCAATGTCGAACCTCATCCGTCACCTCCTCTTCATTCTGCAATCACTTTTTCTTATATCAACCAACCCTGAAAAAATCTGTTCCTTGATTCAGACAGGAACGGATGTGATGATTCAGTGTATCAAGACACGTGATCACTCTCACATCAACATAGCACAATTCTTGACTTCCTGTTCGCTGATTTTACAGGTTGAATTCGGCTTTGTTAAAGCTAATAATTTGCGCCTCGGTGCTTTTGGGTGCTACTATTGCCGTCTGTATCTCAGAGCCGTTTCCGGTTGGTTGCGATGAATTGTTGGTCTCGAAACATTTGCCGCGAGACCTTGATTATGCTCCGACCTGCTGGAAACTACATCTTAGTATTCGGAGAAGCAGGAACATGAACCACAATAGAATTCTCGTAGTCGGAGGAGCCGGTTATGTAGGGTCGCATTTTGCCTTGTGTGCGCATAATACTGGATTCCATGTCACCGTCATGGACAATTTGTCAAAGGGTCACCGCGCAGCTTTGAGATGTACGGAGTTTTACCAAGGAGACCTTGCCGACAGTGATTCGTTCCGGGAACACCTTTCTCGCAATAGTTACGATGGCATTTTTCATTTCGCCGCAAGTTGCCTTGTTGGAGAATCCGTATCGGATCCAGCCCAGTATTATCAGAATAATGTGATAGCAGCTTTCAACATGTTGGAGGCCATGAGATTCACCGGTCACAGGAACGTGGTTTTCTCCTCCACCTGCGCAGTGTACGGTGTACCGCAAAGACTTCCACTCAGAGAAGATCACCCCAAAAATCCTATCTCACCCTATGGACGAACCAAGCTTATAATCGAGTGGATGCTGGAAGACTATCACCAGGCGTACGGGATCAGATCCGCCTGCCTCAGATACTTTAATGCGGCCGGCTGTGAGCCGGATTATTGGCTGGGGGAGGATCACCGTCCTGAGACGCACCTCATCCCCAATGTGGTCCGCTATGCGCTCGGATTAGACAAGGACTTTGTTATATATGGAGGCGATTATCCCACATCGGATGGCACCTGTATAAGGGATTACATACACGTCACCGACCTGGCGAAAGCCCATTTGAAAGCGCTTGCACTACTGGACAATGTGCCTCTGCTGAAGCTCAACTTGGGTACTGGCGCCGGGTTTAGCAACCTTCAGGTAGTTCAGGCTGTCAGTAGGGTTTCCGGAATTGATCTAAAGGCCGTGTTCGGCCCCAGAAGACCCGGCGATCCACCCGAACTTGTGGCAGATTCAACCGAGGCGTCCAGGTTACTTGACTGGAGTCCTTCCAGGTCCAATTTGGATGCAATTGTTTCGGAAGTTCTCCGCTGGGTTTCCGAACACCCCCAGGGATATCCTGAATGAGAATTGTCGGTTGGCTATTCGTGGGCGGCGTCTTGAAATCCTGGTTATTTATTCGACCTGCAAGAAAGAGGAAGCTGTGAAAGACCTTTTTTATCCGTCCTCCGTAGTGGTTATCGGCGTTTCCACGTTGCCGTCCAATCTGGGGAAGGAGATTGCCAGGAATCTTTTCGAATTCAGTTATACTGGTGTCATTCACCTGGTTGGGCGTGACGGTGGAATACTATTTGGACGAAAAATTCACCAATCCTTGGATGAAATCAATGAACCCGTGGATTTGGCAATCATTCTGACTCCGGCCGGAACCGTTCCAGGCATTCTTGAACAGTGTGGCCGCAAAGGTATTAAGAGAGCCATAATCGAGAGTGGTGGTTTTGGAGAATTTGACGAACAGGGGCGAAATCTGGGCGATGAACTCAATCGAATAGCCTCAAAATATAATATCCGTTTTATCGGCCCTAATTGCATCGGAATCATGAACGCCGCGAATGGATTGACGACACCGTTCACAAGACTCAAAACCGTCTTTCGTCGCGGCGGTGTGGGTATCGTCGCCCAGAGCGGTGGCGTTGCTCTCAGCTTCCTGAACATGTTCGACAGTGAACAACTGGGCTTCAGTAAGTTTGCATCAATCGGCAACAAGCTTAACGTGGACGAAAACGACTTGCTCGAATACTACGTGGATGACCAGGAGACCAAAGTGGTCTGCCTCTATGTTGAATCCATCAACGACGGCCGGAGATTCACCTCAATAGGCCGGCGATCCCCCAAACCCATTGTGATTCACAAAGCAAACATCGGTTCGTTCAGCAGCGTCATCGCCCAATCTCACACAGCGGCTCTTGCAAACGACGATCAGGTTGTGGATGCGGCGCTTCATCAAGCAGGCATGGTTCGATTCAGAGATATGCAAACCTATCTTGACTTTGTGAAGATACTACAGTTGCCGCTGATGCGCGGCAGAAATCTAGCCATAGTCTCTCGTTCCGGAGGACACGCTGTAATAGGAGCCGACGCAGCCTACGCTTACGGTTTTCAGCTTCCCCCCTTCGGCAAAGATTTCCTCTCTGAAATTCGCAAACACCTCAGAGCAGATGTTGTGAAGCTCGCCAATCCACTGGACTTGGGCGACCTGTTCGACTTCGATGTTTACGTTAGAATAATCAGGCATACCCTCAAGGAAGACAACGTGGACGGCGTGCTGCTCTTGCACACCTATTTCGCCGCTATTGAAGGCGAATCGTCTCGTCGGCTGCTCCAATCCGCGGCCTTGATGTCAAAGGAGTACGACAAGCCGGTTGCTCTTTGCGTCTCAACCGAACAATTTGAAATTTCTCGCCTGCACAAAGAATTCGACTTCCCCATATTTATGAGTCCGGAAAGAGCGGTTCGCGCTCTGGACGCGGCTATCAAGTATCAACACCGTAGGTCTTTTATAGAACGTAACAGTGAAATTACGGAACCTGAACCGGCTCCCAACTATAAGTCGGTGGCGGGGCTAATTGCCGGATGTACCAGAGAGAAGCGCTCACCAATGCTTCACGAGGCCCTTGAGATGATTTCCATGGCCGGGCTGGTGGTCCCTGATTTCCGGGTTATCATGAATCCTTCGGATGTGGAATTCGCTTTAGGGGACATGGTCGGTCCTTACGCCATTAAGATTATTGCTTCAGGAGTTTCCCACAAATCAGACTTGGGGGGAGTAATCCTGGGATTGCCCGATGCGGCGGCGGTTCGTCAGGCATCACTGGAAATGATTGAACGTTTCCGTGCGCAAAGCGAAACCCATTTTTCAGGTGTCCTGGTGCAGAAGATGGCTTATCGATCGATGGAATCTTGTGAGTTGATCATCGGAGGAAAGACAGACCCCCAATTTGGTCCGGTGGTTCTGTTGGGACACGGTGGGGTATTTGTGGAAATTCTGGCTGGGACCGTCTTGCGAATGGCCCCTCTGTCCATGGGCGAAATCGCGGAAATGATCGACGAGCTACCGGGATCGGAGATTCTCGCAGGAATACGAGGGAGATCCCCGATTAATCGAGACTCTCTGATGGATGCCATCTCACGAGTCGCTCACATTATGGTCCACTTCCCTCAGATAAA
>CAINUH010000089.1 GCA_903853735.1 uncultured Desulfomonile sp.
CCTACAAAGCGGGTTTTCTGAGATGATAATCGGTCTCTTTCTGAAAAGCTGATGCTAACTGCAACAAGATGTGTTCTCCAAAATGGGGGGCAATGAGCTGAACACCTATAGGAAGCGTTCCCTCGGAGAATCCACCTGGAATAGATATGCCTGGAAGTCCTGCCATGTTGACTGGTATAGTGAAAACGTCAGTCAGGTACATTTGAATCGGATCGTCTACCTTTTCTCCAATCCTAAAAGCAGGCGAGGGGGCCGTAGGGCACAATATGGCATCGCAGGTATCGAAAGCTTTCCTGAAATCCTGGGTAATGAGCGTTCGAATTCTTGCAGCTTTCAAGTAATAGGCATCATAATAGCCTGATGAAAGGGCATACGTCCCAAGCATTATGCGGCGTTTCACTTCCGGACCGAATCCTTCCGCACGAGACCGGCAATACATGTCGATCATTCCTTCGAACGATTCGGCTCTGTGCCCGAATTTGACTCCGTCATAACGGGCCAGGTTCGATGACGCCTCGCACGGCGCTATTATGTAGTATGCCGCTATACCGTAATCCAGATGTGGCAGAGACAAATCGACGAATTTTACTCCAAGTCCTCCCAGAACTTTACGAGTTTCAGCCATTACCCGCTCCACATCACGGTTCTCCAGTTTAGAGAAGAACTCTCTAGGGAGGCCCAGGGTCATTCCCTTAACGGGTTTATCCAGGAAAGTGGTGAAATCCGGATATTCTCTCGGGACTGAGGTGGAATCTGACGGGTCATGCCCACAAATCAGGTTGAGGAGGAGAGCGAGATCTGAAACATCACGACCAATCGGGCCTATCTGGTCCAAACTCGAAGCGTAGGCAACCAAGCCGTACCGTGAAACAGCACCGTAGGTAGGTTTTATTCCTGAAACTCCGCAAAAGCACGCCGGAAGCCTTATGGAACCGCCGGTATCAGATCCCAAAGCAACAACTGCCTCACTAGCGGCAACTGCCGAAACGGACCCGCCGCTGGACCCCCCTGGAATCATTTCCAAGTTCCATGGATTGCGTGTGGCACCCCAGTACGATGTCTCCGTGGACGATCCCATAGCAAATTCATCCATATTTGCGCTGCCAAGGATGACCATTCCTTCGTCGCGAATTAGGCGAACAACAGTGGCGTCGTAGGGTGGTACAAAATTGGCGAGAATTTTGGATCCGCAGGTCGTCCTTTGGCCCTTCACGCACATGTTATCTTTGACCGCGATCGGTATTCCAGTCAGGGGCTTAGCCTGGCCGGAAGCCAACAACCGATCCGCTTTCATGGCCATCTGCATAGCCGATTCCGGATTCAGTGTGACAAAGGCATGAATCCTCCCCTCAACTTGTTGGATGCGCCGAAAAACAGACTCGGTGATCTCCACCGATGTCGCCTTTTTGTCTCTTACAATTCCAGCCAATTCAGTGGCTGTCATTTCATAAAGTTCGGCCAATTTTCGATTCCTTGAAAGTGCCCCCACATGGGGCCCCAGAACTTTTGGTCTAAAAAAATGCTGCCGCGCTCACTCGCCATTGCCTGATGACTCTCGCGTCGAATCTTGTGCCTATCAGCTTGACAACTTTGTCTTGGACAAACTCTCAGTCTCGGTCTTTTGAAGCCTATTCAATAATTTTGGGCACCCGGAAAGATGTCCCCTCACGAGCCGGAGCATTGGCCAGGGCATCTTCTATGGGCAAAGAAGGCCTTACAACGTCCTCTCTCAAAGGGTTGTAAAATTCGACCGGACCGGCCATAGGTTCAACATTGGCCGTTTGGACCTCCGAGAGCACGTCCATGTATCTAAGAATATCATCAAGTTGGGTCATGAATTTCTCCTTTTCTTCAGGCTCTAGCGCCAGTCGTCCAAGGAGAGCCACGTATTCCACTTGTTCAGGCGTAATTTTCATGTTTTGTTCTCAGCAAATTCCTTCAGAGAAAGTTCAAGACTGGAATAAGTTAAAGAGCTTAACTGCTATTAGGACTTTCTGTCAAGGATGGGTTACCGTATGTTCTTTCAAATATCTGTTCCACATGGCCCTATGCCGATATGAGGGGTTCATGAGCTTAGTCACGGTTGCACGATCCAAAGGACCCGCACCGGGTACGCTGCTTTTCTGGAGAGCTTCACCCTTTACATTAACCAATGCATCCCACACTAATGAAAGACCAGGAATCTCTTTTTCCGATTGCCATATTGAATGAAAACCAGGGTTTTCAAATCCGGTAAGTCCCTCACCGAGGCCAACCGACTTGGCGCAGCCATGACAATCGTGGCAGGCTCTGCCCCTTGCAGATGTGGTATGTGGAGAATAGGGATTCACTATCAAGGCTGGAAATCCCCCCCCAGTAGTGGGAACCAGCCTGTCGACGAGGAGATTGTCCTGGCGATCCACGTGTGAAATCACGTACTGGTACATCGGTCGCATTATGGTTACTCTGCCTAAGTGATCCAAACCCAATGGGGGACGTTCCCAACGGCGTGAAGTGAGGCCGCGAAACCAAGCACCGCTCCGTACTTCGCCGTTCAACCAGTCCCTGGTGACAGGAGATTCCCATTCCTCTTGAGGCTTTGCCATTGTGTAGCCGCCCTGTGGTTCAACGAGTTCCACGGATGTCCCCACAAAACGGCTGAGCAAATCCTGCACCTGCGGATCGTTCTGTGCGGCATTTGGCGCCCACTTCCAGTAATCCGGTCTCTCTTCCAGCATCAAATGCAACCCGTAATCCTGAAAGGACCATGCCGAGTGGCATGCAGAGCACCTCAACTTGTCCCTGTGATTGGAAACGAGGTGTGGAATTTTTTCCGACTTCCACGGCGGTATTTTCCGACCCTCGCCTCGCAATAGTGTCATGTCACCTGTTGGGCTTTTCAGCACAGCAGGGTGGTCGCCCCTGACATGGCAGCCTTCGCAGGAAACTCTTACGCCAGTAATGGGCGACCTATTTATTTCACCAGTTCCGTGAATTTCGTCAAGTGTATGACAATCCGAGCATCCCATACCTGCCCGGAAATGAACATCCTCGACTAGTTTGTGTTGTTCAGACCCGTAAATCCTCGGTGGTTGGCGCCCTTTCATGAATGGTGAGCGGAAACCTCTGTTGAAATCTTTTTCGAATAACCCGACGAAATCGGCTCCAACGTGATTCGAGTTGTGACACTTGAGGCATGGATTAACCCCTAAGCTCCGAATTATTGCATGGGGCCGCGGTCTCCCGGAATCGTTGTTCGAATATGCCACGTGGCAACTTGAGCATCCCTTGCCTCTGTGTTCCCCCCAGCGCGTTGAACCTGCAGTGTGAAGGTGGCATCTTAGGCAAGATCGCCGCAAAAGGTCGTCCCCCAGGTTTGAAGAGAGGGAAGGGTGCGGCACCTGCTTCAATCCATCGATTTCAATCGTCGCATACTGGGCATCGGAACTATGTTGTGCCCCAAAGGCAAAACGGGTGTGGTTGATCATTCTCGGCGCCAACGCCATCGAAGATCGTTGAACTCTCCGCACCTCTTCGGCATGGCAGTTGCCGCAAGTCTTATCTACGGTCGTGAGATCACCAGGATCTCTTATCAGACCTTCATGGGCTCGGTTCAAGTCTTCGGTCTCCGGATCTCCACGATGACAGCGAATGCAGGCAATGGCGTGCGATGGATCCATTAAGGAGTTTTCCTCGTGGCACGCTATACATTTGCCGCCGTCCTTGCATGGAACGAGTTTGCCAGTTCTTGCCGATGAACCCCAACAAGGGGGATACATAGGTGATGATGCCGCGTCATCTCCTGAGGACAAAGGGGATGGATCCAGTGCCACAGAATCACCATCTTGTGAACCCGCTCCGTAACAATAGGAAAAATTGAGCACAACGAACATGATCGTTAGTGCAAGTAGGGCCGGTCCAGATTGAATGAGTTGAACCCTGGGATGACGCATTGTGAAAAGTGAGTTTCCTTGACCTCTTTCTATGGAGCACCAGAGAAATCGACTTCCAACCGGGCCCAAGCCGTTGCCGGATTGTGGCCTTGGCGGGCACAAACAGGGGTCTATAGGCACATCACAATGATGTTGCCCATTTGCAGTTACCGATATTGTCGCAAAATTTTTTCCAACTGGTCGGTCGGAAGTTCCCCCCCCGTAGGATTCCTTCTTGCAAAATCGACCAATACTCCCTCTACCGCCTTGAGAGCTAACTGAGAATTCGGATGCTGCGGAGGAATCCCGTTGGCCATGAGAATCTGCCCAGCGGTCTCCCATTCTTTTCCAGGCACTATGTTTAGAGAATCCGGCCATCTAAAAGCAATTTCCCTCTTAGGGGGCTTGGAAGTCGTGGGGGCAGGTTCAGCGGGTTGGGAAACGACCGGAGGTGGTGGTGGAGTGGCTTCTTGGTTTGTCGGGATTAGTCGCTGCGGGGCAATTGGGGGTGATGTTGCCTGGGGAGCAACAGCCGGAACGTTTGTTGATTTGCGATCAAGGCAATGATCAGGATTCCTGAAGCATTTGAGCTTGCACTGTTCAAAATAGTAGTCGTCCAACCCTGTCTCTTTACAGCACTTGTCGCAGACGTCTCTTGTCTGTCCGCAGAAAGCAGGAAAAACCGCCAAATGTACTGAGATCATCGCCAGGCCACATACCAACATCCAAGCGATCGACCTGTTCTTCGGGCAAGGAGTCATGGGGTTTTTGTTCATTTCGCGTCTATTTGAAGCACACACTGACTAACCTCCATTATTTGTCTAGCCGTAGATTGACAGATTTTGGCCTCCCCGGTTTCCAAGTTATGGAACGTTCGGGTTGCACCAGGCTACATTCCTCAAACAGATCATGCTCATCCGGATGAGCTAGTACCAGTATACCAGATGATACCACTGGGGCAGATGGTAAACTGCTCCAGTCACGAATAATGGGGCCGGATTTGTCGTTGAACCTATTCAAGGCTCCTGTCCGCCTTTCAAGGTCTTGCAGGCCTTCCCCGCTGATGAGAAGCTTAAATGGTGCTTCCAGCCCGAAAGCGGTCTCCTTTCCGAGACAAACGATTCGTCCCATTTTCCGTCTATCTCATCCCATACGTATGTCACATAATGATAATTCTGCTTCTGCTTCTGCTTGTAATAAAGGGTGAGAGACCACTCATCCGTATAGTCGTCTCTGCACACTCTGGCGTAGTCACAGTTTTTCTCTCTGTTCAATTTGTCTATGGCGTTTTTCCTTATAACTGAAACATACTTTGCATGATCGTGTTTCTTGAACGGAGTTCGGGATTCATCCAGGTCGGTGTCAATGGAACGCTTGGATTTTTCCTCTGCGGACTTGGGAGTCTTATCCGTTGACGATGGCGTGGGTTCCTTTTCCTTTATGTCACGAATGACGCCATTGGTACTTTTCCCTGCGTTATCGAAAGCCCGCCTGTCCGTCATTGAACGGCTTCTCCCGAAGTCCGGCTTATCTTCCACGGAAGGATCTTTTGAGGGTGAATTCAGAAGCTGTGCCCGTCGATCGCCTGCTGTTTCTTCAGGGCTCTTGCCTTTGTCCTGGTCGTGGCCTGTGTTGCCGGGCGGCGTTTCTCGAACCGTTTCCTCCAGTCTGGGTTTAATGAGTTCGGACCCGGCTTCAAGTTTGTCCTTTGAGGACCCTCTGGCCAATGTAGAAAAAACGGTTTTCCATGAGCCAAACGACCAGGCAGATTTTCCCGATTCCTTTGTGCTGCCCTGTTCAGCACTCTTGGTGTCTGCGCTCAGAGGAGCGGCTACTGGCGGCCTGCTTTCCTCCAGCTTAGGTTTGATAAGACCGCTTTGACCTCCCCTGCCGACTGTTGGGTTGGGGTCCGATTTTCTGGTCGCCATGAGTGGTACGCAGGTAATTAACAACACAGAACAAACCAGACTGAGAGCA
>CAINUH010000090.1 GCA_903853735.1 uncultured Desulfomonile sp.
AAAGATTCTGGGCGTTGCTGACGAGTGGATTCTTCAACCCGAGGATCCATGGGAGGTGACGGGTTATGTCCACAACGTGGTCTTCACCTGCGGTGCAATCCCAGAAGACGACGGCACTGTGAAGATCTATTGGGGTGGAGCTGATACCGTCATCTGCATGGGAGCAGCAGTGATAGATGATCTGGTGCGTTTATGCCTGAGTGCTTCACGACCCCCCACTTAATCTTGTAATTCCTCCTCCTGTTTTGGCGGGCAGATCAGATTTTAAGATTCTCGGCGTGTTGAGCCGGAGCATCCACAGCCAAACCTGCTTGTCTCCAATCAATGTCTCAATGACCCGGATCCTGTTGTTCCTCCCTCAGCTTTCTCTCGACCTTGCAGATTACCCCGAACCCCTCCAATCCCGTGTCGAAGCAGCCATTGCAGGAAATGCACTTTGCCTTCCCAAGGTCCCCGCTTTTCCAGCGATTGATCAGGTGAGGCTCTCTGATCAGGGGGCGGGAAAATGCCACGTAATCCGCAAGACCATCGGCGAGTATTCTTGAAACCACAGCGAAAGATCTTATTCCACCCACAGTGATGATAGGAACATTGACCGCTTCCTTGAAGCGACCCGCCAATTCCGCAAGGTACGCCTCATTCTCTTCCCGCCGAATCTTCGTACGAGAAGGGGCCATTCCATTAGCCGAAGCCCTGCTGCCCGCGCTCACCTCTATGCAGTCTATTCCGTCTTCCACAAGCCGACGAGCTATATAGAGCGACTCCTCCGGCACCAGGCCCCCAGGAAAGTAGTCGTTTCCGCTCAGCTTGATGAAGAGCGGGTAGTCCT
Organism: uncultured Desulfomonile sp.; assembly: GCA_903853735.1. The sequence continues at coordinate 830 of CAINUH010000090.1, forward strand.
TGCCCACGGCCCCTCTTACAGCCTCATTCACCTCTCCGAGGAAACGGTAGCGCCTGCCTATGTCTCCTCCGTACCCGTCGGAGCGCCTATTCATTGCGCCTGACAGAAAATGGTTGATGCCGTACCCGTGAGCGCCGTGAAGCTGTACTCCGTCGAATCCCGCTCTCTGGGCCCGCAACGCGGCGGTTGCATACGCCTCGATAGCCTGGGTTATGTCCTGACGCGTCATCTCCTTCGGGATGTTTCCCGTCAAAGGGTCAGGCACCGCCGAAGGACCCCAGATCTCCCCTTCCTCAAGAAACAACTTGGGATTTGCCTTGCCTCCCGTGTGCACCAGTTGGGCAATCACCTTGCCGCCTCGTGAGTGAATTGCCTCGGCCAGACTACTGAGCCCCTCCAGCAAGTCGTCACTGTAGTTGCCGATCTGGTGGGGCATAGCCACTGCGTTGGGCATCACGTACTGAAACCCCGTAACGATGAGCCCGACGCCACCGGCCGCAAGATGGCCGTAAAATTCTAAGGCCCTATCTGTGACGTATCCTTTCGGGTCGCCTACTCCGGACCACGTGGCGCTCCTGACGGATCGATTGTCCAGTTCAAGAGACTTTATTGCGGTTTTTTCAAAGAGTTCAGGCATCAAGATTTTCTCCTTTCACTCCGATGTCCTCCCAATCTCCGAGCCTTGGCGCCGGAAATCATGTCCTTGTCCTACAACACGAATAATGTGGCAACCTCTTTCATGGTCCCACCGAGCGATTTCCAACTTGAGTCGGACTGGGGTCAGTGGCTCTGAAAAACTTTAGCGCGGGTCATCAGGACCTCTGTTGCGCTTGTCTTGTCGGTTTTCGATCTCCATTGACACCAGCCTGGCTAACAAAATGGCGGGAAAGAGCTGACCGACAAGTGCTTCCAACATGGTCAGACTCTGGGCTGCGGGATGAACCGGATAAATGTCGCCGTATCCTACGCTGGTGAGTGTAATAAAGCTGAAATAGTAGAGTTTTACCGCGAGCGAATGAACGCCGGTATGAGTATGGACCTGAGCTAAGCTGAATGAACCTGGCAACTGGAGGTCAACGAACAAGTACATACTCCCCCATGCCATGCCAATGAGCAGATAGACCGAGACGGCCCCTGCTATACGGTGAGCATTTATCGGGCCTTCTCGAAAAACCTGGAGAAGAATTACAATTATGAGTAAGGCAAAATAAATAGCAGCCATAAGTGCATTCAGTGAATCCAGCAGCACGCTGGGATATATGCCCGACACAGAACGAGAAATCAGACTAAGAATGACAAACACCAGGATTACTCGCCCCCAAATAGGGGTTCCCACCACAGTCATCGCGCCGGAGATGAGTATCAGCGAGAAAGAGATGTGGACCACCATCTTGCCGACCGCAGAGGTTTCGAATGGGTACAGAACAAAAATTTGCATGAAGAGCATGCCGAGTAAAACGGTGAGGCCAACGTCGTGGGTCCACAGTTTTTTCACATGGCGGTGCATTTTCCGCAAAGGCCTCCTGCATGGGATTTTATCAGTGTAGTCGGATTCGCCGCGCGAAGCCCCATTCTAGCCTAAAATGAGTCAGCCTCAAACATTATTGATCAACCACCAAGACTATGATTGAATAAGTCGCTGATAAAGACTATCGAAGGACAAGTCGGCGATCGCAGGACTTGCAGTATGGGGGGTGTCCGTCGCATAATTCCGGTTGATAAAACCATTGCGGAGATCATCGAGAACGAATGACTCCGCCAACAGGGAGGCAGACCCCATGTCGCGAGTGATGATCCATCCTTCTACCTATGACAATGTGAGAAAGGCCGTAGACCTAGCCTTTGAACTCTTTCCGTTGACGTTGCAGGGGAAAAAGATTTTTATTAAACCAAATGTGCTTCGATCCGCGGAAGTAAGAGAGGCTATCACCACTCATCCTGCAGTGCTTCGTGCCGTGGTGGAGAAAGTTGAAGCAATGGGGCCCGCCACTATCGTTGTGGGCGACAACCCCGGTATTTTCAGCTATGGCGCAAACGAAGAAAGCTTTAGAACAGCAGGGCTGTTGGAGGCGTCCAGGGGCCATTACCGGAATATTGGAAACGATTCTCTGAAGGTCGATTTCAACCCGGATTTCATGTCCTCGGTGAGCGTCTCACGGATTGTGCTCGATGCCGATATCATCATCAGTCTGCCGAAATTCAAAACTCACGGACTAACGGTGATCACGGGCGCGATCAAGAACAGTTACGGCTTCTTGCCAGGTGCTCAGAAAGCCAAATTGCACAAGGCGGCCGGCAACCCGGAGCGCTTTCATGAAGTGATCGTTGACGTGTTCCGACTGAGGGTGCCTGATCTGTTCATTGTGGATGCTGTGATCGGCATGGAAGGAAATGGCCCGGCTTCCCCAGACCTCAGAGATATTGGTCTCATTCTGGCATCCGATAATGCGGTGGCATTGGATGCGGTCATGGCCACCATGATGGGGTGTGAATGTGGTCGGCTGAGATTCCTCAGAAAGGCAAAAGAAGATGGACTGGGGGACTACGACCTTAGTTCGATTGAAGTCATCGGTGAGTTGAAACAACTGCCCGATTTCAAACTTCCTCCATTAAGTGGTGAAGCTATTTTTGAAAACAAGGGGCTGCAAGAGGTTATTCGCCATCGTACGCTTTTACGACCACAGGCTGATCCTGAGTTGTGCACAGGTTGCGGCACGTGCGTTGATCAGTGTCCGGTCTCGGCCTTGACTCTGGGTGACCACATCCCCCAGGTGGACGCCGACATTTGTATCACTTGTTTTTGCTGTCAGGAAATCTGTCCTGAGAAAGCGATTACGCTAAAATAGGTGATGTTTCAGCTTCACGCTCTTTCAGACCCATTGATGAAGGGGTTGAACACTCCGAAAAAAGATATCCACTCGGGCTTGCATTGTTAAAAGACTACCCTGTATGCTGAGGGCGGCCTTGCACAGCCGAATAGATGATCACGGAGGCGTGAGAGGGTGCCTGTTGTTGCTCAATCCAGCTATAAAGCTCCGTTGTTGTGTGCAAATGCGCACGTGCAGACCATAATTCCCACTCTTTTTCGGAAGGTTTCTGGGGTGGCGTATCAGCGCGAGAGAATCGATACTCCTGATGAAGATTTCATTGATCTGGATTGGTCGAGGGTCGGTTCCGAACGACTGGCAGTTGTGATGCACGGCCTTGAAGGGGATTCAGAACGCCCGTACATGAAAGGTATGGTTAAGGC
>CAINUH010000091.1 GCA_903853735.1 uncultured Desulfomonile sp.
ACTCCGCCGAAACTCGAGGTTGGGACCCAGGAAAAACAGTGCGTGGAACCCACCCCGTACATGAAATCGTCCCACATGCAACTTCTCGACCAATGGCGGAACGATGTGGTTCGCGATGGAAAACGGATTTATGTGAATTCAACCGGCAAGGCGTTCAACATGAGCCTTCAGAATACTTGCACTAACTGTCACTCTAAGAAGACCCAGTTCTGCGACCGGTGCCATACATACGTGGATGCGGCCCCCAGGTGCTGGGATTGCCATATCGAGCCGAAAGAGCAGGAGCAACAGGCTGCAAGGAGTGATAAGTGATGGATAGCACAAGAAGAAGTTTCTTGAAAATTGCAGGCCTGTCCGTGCTCGGCCTCGGAGCCAAGCCGGTCGCCGACGCGATTGCTCAGGGTGGGCAGCCGAAAATAATGCCCGATCCCAAGGCCATAGTCGGAAAAAGATGGGCCATGATAGTTGACCAGAAAAAATGCCTCAATGCTAAGGAAGGCTGTAAGGACTGTGTTGTTGCCTGCCACACCGTGCATAATGTGCCCGATTTTGGTAATCCGAAAGACGAGGTGAAATGGATTTGGCAAACATCATTTGACCATGCCTTTCCAGGGGCAGAAAACGATTACATCCAAGATTACGTCAAGGACAGCCTGAGAGGTCTGCCGTTCGTGGTTCTTTGTAATCACTGCGACAACCCGCCCTGCGTCAGAGTCTGTCCGGTTCAGGCGACATTTCGGCGACCGGACGGCATCGTCATGATGGACTACCACAGGTGTATCGGCTGCAGATTCTGCATGGCCGCCTGCCCGTACGGAGCCCGGAGCTTGAACTGGAGGGACCCTCGTCCGTTCATAAAAACACCGATCAACCGGGATTATCCCACACGGACCAGAGGAGTGGTGGAGAAATGCAATTTCTGCGACGAACGGCTCGCAAAAGGTCTCATTCCTGCGTGCGTGGAAGCCTGCAAGGATAAGGCACTTATTTTTGGCGATCTGGAAGACACTAATTCTGAGGTAAGGGGAGTCCTTCGCAAGAACCCCACCATCCAACGAAAACCCCATCTTGGGACGCGCCCTGAGGTCTATTACATCTTGTGAGGTAGCCATGCTTGAAAAGGCTTTAACTGGACATCGCAGCTATTTCGGATGGATAGCTTTCTTGTTGATACTCCTGGGGATAGGATTTCAGTTTTATCTCCGGCAATTGAGTTACGGGTTGGGAATCACCGGCATGAGCCGCGACATTTCATGGGGCATCTACATTGGGCAGTTCACATTCCTGGTCGGTGTGGCGGCCTCGGCGGTTATGCTGGTATTGCCTTATTACCTCCATAACTACAAGATCTTCGGCAAGATCACCATTCTGGGAGAATTTCTGGCCGTAGCCTCGGTTGCCATGTGTCTCACTTTCATCATTGTTGACCTTGGGCAGCCTTCGAGGGCCTTTAACGTGCTCCTTTATCCAACCCCGAATTCTGTGCTGTTCTGGGACATGGTCGTCCTAAATGGATATCTGTTTCTCAACATAATCATAGGTTGGACAATCCTAGGAGCTGAGCGAAAGGGCGCTCCGCCGCCAAAATGGGTGAAGCCTCTCATATACCTTTCCATACCGTGGGCAGTCAGCATCCACACCGTCACAGCCTTTCTTTATGCCGGTCTACCTGGAAGAGGTTTCTGGCTGACCGCCATCATGGCTCCTCGATTCTTGGGTTCGGCGTTTGCGTCCGGTCCCTCCCTTCTTATACTGTTCTGTTTATTCTTGAGAAAATACACCAAGTTTGACGCGGGCTGGGAGGCCATTCAGACGCTGTCCAAAATAGTCACTTATGCAATGATTATCAGCGTGTTTTTCGTGCTCTGTGAACTTTTCACCGTTTTTTACAGCCAGATCCCTGACCACATGTACCACTTCACTTATCTTTTCGTGGGCTTCCACGGACATTCGGGACTGGTCCCGTGGATGTGGCTGTGCATTGTGCTTGCAGCGGTGGCCCTCACCATTCTGATAAACCCGAAGACTAGAAACAACGAGACAACCCTCCCCATAGCTTGCGTGTGTGTATTCTTCTCTCTGTGGATCGAGAAGGGTATCACCCTGGTGCTCACCGGTTATATTCCGTCTCCTCTGGAGACCATTACGGAGTATTCGCCGACAGTGCCGGAGATGGGTATCACGCTCGGCGTGTGGGCAATGGGTTTCCTGATTCTTACCATCCTTTACAAGATAGCCATCACCGTTAAAGAGGATGAAGCTGCCGACGCACACTAAAGTGTTGGTTGAAGTGCTTGTCTATGTCAGGACGATTCGTATATGCGAATCGTCCTTTTTTAATCTTATTGCGTTTCCAAAGTGCAGTCTCGCTGTTGCCTTTCAAATCTTTCTTTCCGCCCGTTTGCCACTTACTCCTACGCCGGAAAACATCTTGCGAAGGCCTTCATGAGCTTTGGAGACCCTTTTATCCGGATCCTTCGGGAAATCAGTGCCCAGGGTAGGCCGGCTTCCTTTGCCAGGAAACTGGTCCATGTACGACTATCGGCAGTGATGTGGAGGTCGGCGGCTCCCACGAGGTCATCCTGGACTGTTATGATCTTGTCTCTGATTATTACTGTGCCTTTGCATTTTTCTTCGCCGGTAAACGTAAAATGAAATGTGGCATTGAGGCCTTCGGCCTGATGCCTCTGAAAAGCGATGGGTAGACTTTTGAGAAACATCGCCGCAGAGTTGGGACGAAGCCCGTTTGAAACACGCTTGACTTTCTTGTGAGGAAATCGGGATTTCACGTGGGCTTCGGCGTCGGATCCTGGGACTACGTAGACTGTCTCTTCCTTGTCTTGCATCTTCTTTACAAACCCGGCAAA
>CAINUH010000092.1 GCA_903853735.1 uncultured Desulfomonile sp.
GGGCATCCACCTCGTCAAGGAGGCAGAAAGGCGAGGGGCGTGTCAAAAAAATGGAAAAAATAAGAGCAATAGCCGTCAGGGATTTCTCTCCGCCTGAGAGTAGGCTCATATTTTGCCTTCGTTTGCCGGGAGGACGAACCACTATATCAACCCCCGTTTCCAGAAGGTTTTCTTCTTCTGTCAGCTCAAGGTAGGCTTCACCACCACCGAAAAGGAACGGAAAGATCTCCTGAAATTGTTTATTTATGCCATCAAAGGTTTTCAGAAACAGATCGCTGGTACTCTTGTTTATCTTCTCGATAGTATCGAACAATGACGCCACCGCTTTCCTGAGATCTTGCTCCTGTTCCTCAAGAAACTTCAGGCGCTCGCTAACTTGACGGCTCTCTGCTATCGCAGCAAGGTTTACCTCTCCCATGGACTCCAGCTTGGCTTTGACTTCAAGGATCTCATCGGAGTTGGGCCGAGAATCGGTACACGAAACGGTTCGAGGGTCCACGTGGTAACGTTCGAGGATTTTTTCAACAACCCCCTCCACGATCTGTTTAATACGCACCGACTCCATTTCAAGAGCATGAACCTTGTCGCGCAGGTCTTTCATTGCTGAGGCACACGATGTTCTTTCCTGTTCAAGAGACTTGATCGAAAGCGTTAGGCTCGCAGATTCATTCCTCTTGTCTTCCATAACGGTTTCCAGGGCTTTGTACTCCAGCATGAGTTCCTTTTCGCGCGTCTGAGCCTCCTCCAGATCCCTGGAAATCCTGTCCTGCTCTTGAAGCAAGCGGGCTTTTTCTTCGGCCAATCCCAGTATGTACTTTTCCATCTGCTGAAGGTTTTCCACAGTGTAGTGAAATTCCCGGTCAACAGACCGGTATTGTTCGTCTAACCTGGCGGCCAGAACCCGAACTTCTTGGCTCTGCGCGGATTTCTCCTGCAAGACTGTGTCTAATGTCTCTAAAACTAGCTTGGCATTACGTGCGCCTGTCTCGACCTCCATCTTCCTGCTTTCGAGAACAACTATTTTCTCCTGGGCTTGGGAGATGTCTTTAAAATTTTCAACCTTTTCTTTGCCTAGCCGCTCTGTCTCCAACTTCAGGATCCTCTCGGTTCTTTCCCAGCTAGAGATTTGGGCAGCTATATGACCCTGTTCAGTCAGCCCATTGGCCTCTTTCAACTTGAGTTCATTGGTGGAGCGCTCAATCTCTTCCATCTCGCCCGATACCCGCTCCAACTGTTCTTCATGCTCCAGAAGATTACTCACGCAGTCTGAGACAGCCCTTTCCATAGAGTCGATGCCTTCTCGAAGTGACTTGATCTCTCGGCGCCTCAAAAAGATCTCTTCCTGATGGAAGTCCCACGACCCTCCGGTTATTTCACCGTGGCGAGTCAGCAAATCTCCTCCCAAGGTAACCAGGTCGATTTGAATGCCGTTGCGAGACCAGATTTCCACAGCCTGCTCCATGTCACGAACGACAAAATACCCGGTCAGAAGAAACTCCTTAAGAGTTTCAAAACCTTCTTGGAAGTGGACTATTTCCTTTAACTGGGTGACACCTTCCGGGACGGACGTTTCACTGGAGTCCGGAACCAGGCGAGGGACGATCGGAATAAACGTAGATCTCCCTTGGCCCTCCTCTTTGAGCCGTTTGGCAGCGTTGGCCCCGTCACGGGTCGAAGAGACTACGACGTTGCGCAGACGATGCCCCACAGCGGCTATCAGAGCTTTCTCGTACTCTGGGGACACTTCAATGAGTTCGGCCAAAGGACCCAGCAGAGCCTCCGAGTGTAGTGTTTCCTGATTTTTCATGAGAAACTGGACACTGTGTTCGTATGATGCAAAATCACGCTGCATTTCTTCGAGTGAGCCAAGTCTGGCCCCGGACCCGGCAAGTTCTCTTTCCAAACTCGCCAAATCATTCCTGAGCACCTTTATCTTTTCGATCATGTTTCTTCTTACTGTAGAAAGCTCTTCTTTCCTCTCGCTATGTTCCTTGCGAAGCTCGGACACTTCGGCCAAAGCCTCTGTTAAGATTTCGCTTGATCTACGCGCCCTTTCGAGATCTTCACAAAGCTTCTCACTCTCTTTGGCAATCCTGCCCAGGTTGGCTTCGATTTCGTCGGCTCGCCTCTTCAGGCTTTCCATCGCGTTCCGCTTTTGCGCAGTTTCCTGCAGACTCTGGAACATGTCGTTCTTGTAGCTCTCCAGAAGCTCTACTTGCCCGTTCTTCGTTTGCTGCATTCCATTTAGTTCGGACAAGGCTTTCTTCAAGTCTTCTTCAGCTACCTGGAGTTGTGACTGGATCGCTGACCTGTTCTGCTCCAGTTCTGCTCGACTTTCCTTTGTCTTTCGAATTCTTTGCTCGTATTCTTCCCTTTCATCCCGCAGCTTGTCCATGCGGACAGTGATATGGACAAGTCGGTCTTGGTCCTTTCGTATTGCCCCCCGAATAGATGTCAGAGAAATATCCGTCACGTGACGAGTTTGCAGAAGCTCCTTTATAGCTTTTTCCAAATCCACGGCCTTCAAACTGGCCGTCTCCAGTCGTGCCTCCAACGATGCAAACAGAGACTCTTGTTCAAAAAGAGCCGAACTCGCCCTGTCAAGGTCACCTTTTGCCTGCCCGTACTGTTCTAAGGCATCGCGGCACTTCCACGCATGGATGGCTATGTCCAGATCCCGATAGCGATTCTGAAGTTTGTGGTAGCCTTCAGCCTTGGCTGCTTGCCGTCTGAGTGACAAGTTCTGGCGTTTAACCTCAGCAATAACATCCTTAATTCTTTCCAGGTTCCTGTTCGTCTGCTCGAGCTTCTTGAGAGCCGCCTCTTTTCGTGCCTTGTATCGGTTTATCCCTGCCGCCTCCTCGATAAGGGTCCGGCGCTCTTCAGGCCTCGACGCGACAACCATCTCTACACGCCCCTGTTCCACGACGGAGTAGGACGACCGGCCTATACCGGTGTCCAGGAAGAGGTCCGTGACATCCGACAGTCTGCAAGGGATGCTATTGATCTCATAATGCGATTCGCCGTCTCGGAACAAACGGCGAGTGATCATAATCTCGTCGTAATCCGACAATGAAGCTGGAGAAGAATCGTTGTCATTGGAGAGAATCATACGGACTTCAGCCATCCCTAAAGGTTTGCGGTTCTCAGATCCATTAAAGATGACGTCTCCCATCTTGTGGCCGCGCAGGATGCGGGCCCTCTGTTCCCCCATAACCCAGCGGATGGCCTCGAGCACATTGCTCTTGCCGCATCCGTTGGGCCCGACAACCGAGGTAACCCCCGGTCTGAATTCAAGAATTGTTCGGTCGGAAAAACTCTTGAATCCCTTTATTTCTAGCCGTTTCAGTTTCATGGTTTTCTTGGGCCGGTTGATAGAATCGGCCGGATACTATCCAGACTGGGGGTGAGTGTAAAGCAAAAAGGTCACGAGTCGTTTAATGGATATGAACAAACTCCGTATGAATACCGCGGCCATAATACGTCCGGCTAGGACTTTGGGCATAATATTGGAACAATAGATCCTCCCGCAATAATGGCCGGTATTCAGATCTGTGAAGACCCCATAAGAGGAAGAAGTCAGGCCCCACCTCGAGCATTCATGAGCAAGAGGCCACTACGATGTGAGCCAATTGCTCATATCACCTCTCCTCAAGAGAAACATTGAACACTGCGCGAGCTATTCTGTCAGCATAATCCACTATTCCTGTCCCATCCTGCGAACTGTTCACTATCACAGCAAATGCGAACATCCTCCCCTCAGGGGAAATCCCGTATCCAGCAAGGGCATTCACTCCTCGGAGCGTTCCAGTTTTCGCTCGGATTCGCCTCTTGAGAGGAGGCTCCACAAACTTTTCCTTGAGAGTCCCGTCCACCCCAGCCACGCCGAGAGACGACATGAACTCAGAATTATATGTGAAGTCACGAGAAGCTGTAAAAAGGACTCGCACAAGCGCCGAAGCGCTGACACGATTATTCCGGGAAAGGCCGCTTGCCTCACTCAAGGCAAAATGATCTTCGGGCACTCCGCAGTCAATAAGGTATTTGCGCAGCGCAGTCAGTCCCTTTTCTCGGGTCCCGGGAGGGCCATGAACCTTGGCACCCAAGCCCATGCAGATCTGCTCCGCCATGAAATTGTTGCTGTGCTTGTTCAACCAATATACGAGCACCCCGAGGGGATACGAGGTGAACTGCAAGTAAGGAGTAGCCGAAGGAGGAGTTTGTCCGCGTATTACACTCCCCTGGAATTTGATCCCTTCTCGTAACAGGAATTGTTTAAGCACATCGCCAAAGTATAATGCAGGAGACGCAATGTTAACGTAACGGCCTTTAACGGGTGCTTGCACCCCTATTTCACCATGTATCTTGAATATCTCCCGATCATCGTCCGTGAGTTCCTTGGTTATGTTGACTTGGACAGCCTTGTCCCCCTCGATGGTCATTACGTGAGATTTTATGCGCGCGTACTCCGAGATGGGGTCCATGACTATTCTTGCCGGTTCTCGAGACTTTGCCCCAGGATGTAGCAAGATCTTGACGGAATTGAAGTTAAGAGACAGGGCGCTGTAAGGCGCATGATAAGACCTGTGACCGAGCCTTTCATTTTCATCCAAAGGGGTTCCTGGAACAAAGAAAGAGTCATCCACTACAATGTCCCCTCGGATCTCCGAAAGGCCCTTGTCCAGAAGTTCTCTCGTGAAGGCAAACAGTTGTTCAGTGACCATGTGGGGATCGCCGCCGCCTTTGATGAACATGTTCCCCACCGTTGGCCCGCGTGCCTGATCTATGAACACCTCGGTAACGAAAGTGAAATCCGGCTTCAAGGCCTGAAGCGCCGCAGCGCTCGTAACTACTTTCATGGTAGATGCCGGTATCAAAGGCAGATCGGGATTTCTTTCCATAAGCACTTCTCCGGTCTTCAAGTCGACCACTTGCACCGAAACAGCAAAGTTAGCGGGAAGTTCTCGCTGGATTATGCCGTTGAGCTTAACGTCAAAAGGATGAATGGGTGCGCCATGGGCGTCATAAAACGGTAACCATAGGAACACGAAGAAAAATAGAATGGCTGAACTGATGAGTCCAGGGGGGGGTGATTGTGGGCACGGTTGTCCATAGGGGGAGGGGGATGAGCCAATTAACGGCCAACAACTCATTTGATATATCTGCATATCTGCATTATCCATTAATATCACGCCACTTTATGGTATCCACCTGTAATCGACATCACCGTGGTTGCCGGGTTTCGTTTAGTGGGGGGCGCTGGTTTAGCCCGCTTTTTTAATAAGATAGCGTTATCTGATTCGGGTAAGGGTGTCAAGGGTGCCGGTGATCTGAGGGGGGGCGAGCGCATTTTCTAGCGCGCGCCAGGCTGATATATCAAACAATCTAGATAATTATTTCTAGTAGTTAGATTTGAACATCGAGTGTATTCTCACAAATAAATACAACTAATTGAAACTTAGTTTTATTTTTTTCTTGACAA